>JALELF010000037.1 GCA_022771715.1 Bacillota bacterium | reverse complement strand
AAAACACATTTACCTTCTTCATATTCAGTTGTAGTTGTTTCATTATTATTTTTAATTACACACCATTTATCATTATGGATGGCATAGCTTACTTCTCCATCTTTATTATACTTAATTGTTCCACTTAAGTTTTTAGCATTACCTATTTTTACATTTTCTCCTAAGTCTATTTCTCCATTTTCAAACTCATATGTAAAGCCTGCTTCTGTAAGCTTTTCTGGTATATCAAACTTAGTTGCTTCTACTACTCCTTCAGCACTTCTTTCAAATGATGCTTTTTTAGAATCTGCTATTATTCCTTACTATTTCCGCTAACAGTTTTATTAAAGTAAAGCCTTTCTTTTTATTACAGTTTAATTCTAAACTGTCACCATATTACTATACGTTAACATAATCTTTCCTACCTTTCTAAACTAATTATACAAAAAGTAGTGATAAGCTTAAAGTAGACAATCAAAAATATTATATAGACAATTTTGTATTTTATTTACAAAAAAAGAGTATTTTAGGATACTCTTTTCCACATATATACTGTTATGTATGGTTGTAAATTATTGTGTGGTTGTGAACTACCAGTATTGCTAAGAACAACAGCATATGAAGCAAATAAAGAAACAGAATTAGAAAATCCAAGATAGTTATCACCAGTATAAGTTCCGTCTTTTCCAACCCCTGCATTATAAAAAGTTACTGCATTATCAGTACTATAACGGAAGTCATGATTATGACTAGGCATTTCATTTACTGTTAGTGTATGTGTTTTTTCGCCACCTATTTTATTTACTGTACTAAATTCTGTTTCACTTTCATTTAATCCTACTAATGTTTTTCCTTGTCCATATCTTTCCCAGGTTCCACCATATATCGTTGATGGGTTTGTACTACTTGTACTTATATAAATACTTCCTACTGGATATATCTTATCAAAATTTGAATTTATTTTACTTTCTAATTCTGTTTTAGTATTACTGATTTTTGTTTCCAATTCACCTTTATTGTTATTAATATTTGTACTATTATTATCAATTTTATTAGTTAATTCCTTTTTATTATCATTTATTTCATTGTCCAATTCACTTATATTAGTAGTATTATTTTCTATTTTATTAGCTAATTCACTTGCTATTTTTTCAAGTTCAGCTATCTTTTTAGCTAATTCTTCTCTAGTTAAAGCTGGCTCTTCACTACCATTTATTGATACTCCTATTTCATCATAATCTTTTACTGCATAAAACTCGCCATCGGTTATGTTAATCGCTACATCTCCATTAGATTTAATCTTAACGTATGAATCTCCTACTGGGACTTTTCCATTAAATGATAACTCTTTATCACCAGATACCATTTTTCCATTATTAACTTTAAACTCTATTTCTTCAAAATAGTCTCCTGTTAATTTACTATTTAAATAATATTCATTAGCTGCTTCTATTAAGCCTAAAGCCGAATTCTTAAAATTTTTCTCTCTAGCACTTTCTATAGTATCTTTTATTATGGGTACTGTTATCAAAGCAATTACACCCATTAATATTATTACTGATATTAATTCTATTAATGTAAATCCTTTATTTTTATGACAATTTAATTCTAAATTGCCCCTCCCCATATTACTATTTGTTAACATAATTTTTCCTACCTTCCTAAACTAATTATACAAAAGTTTAATAAAATAAGCAATACTTAATTTAAAATTAATAAATTTCAAGCGCAAAAAAAGTAAATACCTTAGCATTTACTTCTATCAAGATTAGCATATCTTCTTTTTTCTCTCATCATATTTTCTGTTATATTAGTTTCTATTTCATCCAATGCTTTTTTAGAAACATTAGAAATAGTTACAAATTCACTTACTGTATCTATATATACTCTACCCCAAAATATTCCAGATCTTATTTTTAAGTCATTAAATAAATCAGGAGTAATTGAAGTAAATAAATAACCAAACAGTAATCTTTTACTACCTAACAACAATCTTTTATTAGTCATAACTATAACATTTGTAGTTATAATATCATACCAACAATCATTTTTTTGACCAACAAAAACGTATTTAATTACTTCACCTGGATTTAAATGTTTTTCAACAACCTTAGCGTGAGCTTTTATACGCCACGCTACTGTCGATGGATATCTTCTTTTAAATTCCAAAGCTTTTTCATATACTAAACTTTTCATTATTCTTCAGTACTTTCTAAACCAGCTATAAATTCACTTAAATCAGCTACATTGTTTTCATTGATGAAATTAGCTAAATCTTTAATATTATCATCTTCTAAATTGAAGACACCACTTTGAATTTTAACAACCTTATTATCTTTAACAACCGCTAATGTAGGAGTTCCAAATTTAGTAATTCCAAGTTTATCTAACATTTTATTTAAAACACTTGTACCTACTTTTTCACTATTTACATAATAATAATCTATATTATTTTTATCAAGAACAGCTTCTTTAGCAGGTTTTAATAGTTTACAATAATAGCAATCATCCTTATAAAAATAAATAAGCTTTTCAGTTGGTGATGAAAAATATTCATTAAATTTATCTAATTGTTTTTTCTGATTATTAGTTTCTAAAACAGCAGTTATAACTACAAAAACAGCAATAAGTGCTAAAAATACCAATAATATTTTAAATTTTCCTTTTTCGTTCATAAAATTCCTCCTAGTTACATTATACTACAAATTACTAAATTTTAACAAATTATCTTTAGCACTTTACATATCTTTATATAAAAAAATTACTCTAATTAATATTAGAATAATTTTTTATGTTAAACTAAAGTAGTTTTAATTTCTACAACGTTTTTAGCTTGAAGACCTTTATCAGTTCTTACTAAGTCAAAATCAACATATTGACCTTCGACTAATGTTTTATAACCTTCAGATAAAATTGCAGAATAGTGAACGAATATATCTTCACCCTCTTTATATTCAATAAATCCAAATCCTTTATCATTATTGAACCATTTTACTTTGCCACGCATCATAAAGCACATTCTCCCTTCTAGTAATTCTTTTACAATACTAATATACCGTAAAGCATAGCCAACTTTCAACAAAATTAAGCCTACAAATATCGACAATATTTTAACGCCTATCAGTTTCGGAAAGCACATCTATCATATCACTTTTGTGCAAAAAGGTTATTTACTCATGCGTGAAACTGGCTATTTTATACATGAGTCAGAAAAATATACTAGTTTTATTTTATTTAAATAGTACTCGTACACCATTTTTTACTTCTCAAACAAAAATAATTTAAAAACATCAAATTTAGTTTAAAATTTAGGTAGATGAGGTAAAGGTATGAAAGATGCGATATTAAATTATTCAATTAATACAATTAGAAAAAAAGATAGTAGTTATAGTGAAGAACAACTTGCTATTATCAGATATGGTTTTGAGTCAATATATATTCTTATTACAAAAACTATATTTATATTTATGATTGCTATTATATTGGGCATTTTTAAAGAAGTTTTAATATTTACTTTGCTTTATAATTTGATTAGAACAACTTCGTTTGGACTGCACGCTACTAAAAGTTGGATGTGCTTTGTAAGTTCAACATTAATATTTATTACCATTCCATATATATGTAAGATAATTGATATTAATATTATTGTTCGATCAATAGTTGGAGTTATTTCTATTTTGGCAATATATAAGAATGCTCCTGCTGACACTTATAAAAGACCAATTGTTAGTAAAAAAAGAAGAGACAATTTTAAGTTTGTATCAACAATTATAGCTATTTCAATGGTATTTGCATCTTTATTAATAGATAATACATTTTTACATAATTCTTTATTATTATCATTAGTAGTTCAGTGTTTTATGATTTCCCCTGCTGTATATAAAATATTTAAATTACCTTATGATAATTATAAAGCTTATCAAAATATGGGTTAGAATTACTTTTGTAATTTTGGCATAGAAGAAAAGGAGGAATAATATGTTAGCATTATTAACAGGAATTGCAACTTTTGTAGCTAGTTTAGGTTCTAGTGCTTGTATAACATTTTGGGTAGATGAACCAGAATGTCCTAAAAGTTTAATAAAATAAGTTGTGCCAAAAAAGATAATGCTTTTAAAGTTGAAAAAAATACATGCCTACAATATACTTTAAAAGTATTTTTTTTGTTTTTAAACATAATAAAAAGCAGAACAAATTTCTACTTTTATGCTTCAACACATTTTTTTTATTTTAATTTCTTGAATAAATTTATCTTTAATTATTTGTGTCTTATTATCAATCAAACTATCTCTATCCAATATTTCTTTTGCTATGGCTAATCCAAAACCATGACCTTTTTCTTTAGTGGTATATCCACTTTCATATATCCTATCTAAATCAATATCACCTTTAAAATTATTAGCTATTTTAAATATAATATATTCTTTGTCTTCATCTATATTTAAAAAAATATTCTTTTCATTTATATTGCTTACTGCTTGTATGGCATTATCTAAATAAATACCAAGTAATTTACAAATTTCCGATTTCACTTTATCAGATAATCTAATATACGACGATGGGCTATAAGTACTTGAAGTTGAAAAATCAACATTTACATTAAGATCATCCATTTGTAAAAGCTTATAATATAAAATTCCTTGTAAGCCACCTTCTGGAATTTTTTTTAAGATTTCCATCCAACTATTATTTTTATTTACTTTAATATTCATCAATTGGTTTATATAATCAATTGCTTTTTTGTTTTCTTTATCTATCATGCCTCTTAATATTGATAAATCATTCTTATATTCATGATTTTTTATTCTTTGTAGGGCATACATTTTTTCATATTCTGTTAAACTAGAAGTCATTGCTTTATTATCTTCTTGAAGTTTAATATTGCTTGTTTTTTCCTGAACTAATTTTACTGTAAATACTGCATATATGACGATTACAACTATTCCAAGTGATAAGCCAATAGATATATCAGGTTCAAAATATACGCAATAAATAAGCATAATAGTACTAATAAAAGCTATAAAAATAGTATACAAATTAGAATTATCGTTTCTTATTGTCAAACGCTCAGCTAAATTACTAAGTAACTTATTTTTGGGATTATTTAATATGTGCGTAAATCCAAGGGCAAACGTCAAAGTAATTATATTTGGAATAAATGTTCCAAATACGTTGTTTTGTAATTGATTATTATTAAAGCCAAAAATCAAAGAATTAAATAATGCATAAAGAACATCTGAAAAAAGTAATATTATAAAAGAAAAAAAAGCTATTATAACTGACTTATTAATTTTTTCTTTTAGTAAAATTAAGCAAGCAATTATCAACAATAAAAAAGAAAGAATTATTCTAAAGAAGCTATTAGTTAGCAAATAACTAATACACCAATAAGAAGTCATTAATACGATTATTAAAACAGACAGCCAATTATTATACCTAATTTTTTTATTTGCTATCATTCCACACATACATATCAAAACAACTACATTAAGTAGTGAACTAATTATTAAACTTATAATTCCCATTATTTAAACTCCTTCTTAAAGCCATCAGATAGTAAATCTATTTTTGTTCCATTAACAAATTCGATTTCATTCTTTTTTTTATTAACCTTAACAACTAACTTCGTATTTACTACACAGGATCTATGAGTTTGCTTAAAATCATCAGTAAGCATATTGCATACTTCATTAAACGTTTTATTTGTTTTATATTCATTGTAACTAGTTACAATTACTGTCTTTCTTTCATAAGTACTTGTCGTTACATATAAAATATCGTTTAAAGTTATAGTATATAAAACACCTCTATCATCAAATCTGATAGTTCTTTTTACTCCAACCATTTTAAGGGCACTTGCTATTGCTGATTCTAATCTTTTCTCCATATTATCAAATTTGCAGATAAAAGTTAGGAACATTATTTCATCTTGCAGCAAAACATTGCCAAGCTCTTGATGACTTGTAAGAAATATTATAATACTATCTATATCATTTTCTCTTATTTTTCTTGCCATATCAATGCCTGAAGCACTAGGCGTTTCAATATCCAAAATATAAATTTTAGCAGTTAAATCACTGTCAATTATCTCGAGAAATTTTTCATTGTAATCATAAAACGTGTGTTTTTTATAAGCCAATTTATTTTTCATCATTATTTTATCAACTATATCTTCAACACTTTTTGCGATCGTTTTATTATCATCACAAATTATAAAATTAATCATAAAGTAACACCTTGATTCATACTCTAACATTAATTTTACCACAAAGTATAATGTTTGCAAATAGAAAATAGAAAAAAAAGGTAATTAAAAGTTGATATTTATTGGCAAAATCATTCATAATGCTTATCATTTAACTTATTCTAATCAAAAAAGGAAGAAATTTTATGTAATTCTTCCTTTTATAATATTAGTTATTTGTTTTTTTGGAAAGACTTTCAAAAACAAACTTATCTTGTACTTTTCTTAGAGTTATCTCATATTCTCCTTGTGCATCTTCATTGCTTGAAGAACCGTTCAAATAGTAAACTTCAATAATTAGTTTATCATTTATTAATTTAGCAGATTTTGTTTGCTTTATATAATATTCTTTACTACACGCTCCACCACAACCTGTACACTCAGTATGAATAAAAGAATTAAGATTATCATCATAGTCGTAAATACTACCAAAGACCATATTAAAAAATAAACCTTCTTTATCCATGTCTTTTCCATACATTTCTTTGTATATAGCATTAACATCGGCATATGAAATCATTTCTAGTGATTTTGTTTCTTTTTTTACTGCACCATATTTTAAACGATAATTTCCAAATTGATCTTGTTCAATATCTTTAGTTATTTCAGAACTATCTATATGTTTAATTTTTGAGCTATCTACTTTTTTTAACGCCTGTAATCTTTTAAAGTCGTCACTATAACCATATTCATATATAGCAAAATTACAGCCAAGATCATCATTAAAACCAAAATAATTTAAAAGTTTATCTGCTTCAGATATACTATAATTTTGTGATTCATTTTCTTTAGGTTGATTATTATCTTCTTTTTTAAACAAATTCTTATAACTGCCAGTAAAAATCAAAACAAGGCTTAAAATAATAATTATTAATACTAAAATCACAATTAAAGAATTATTATTTTTTTCTTTCTTTTTATTTAATAAACTTTTTTCAATATCATTATTTTCCATATTGTTACCTTTCATTATTTATATTTAAAACATCTTTAACAGGTCCATAGCTAAGCCTATAACCTGGTATTAAACCATACTTGTTAATCGCTTCAATATGCTTCTTTGTCGGATATCCTTTATGACTAGCATACCCATACATAGGATATAACTTGTCTAAATCATACATTAATCGATCACGAGTAACTTTAGCAATTACACTGGCTGCCGCAATTGAAATACTTTTAGCATCTCCCTTAATAATTGATAAGGAAGGAATATCTAGATTTAATGGCATAGCATCTACTAAAACATATTCCAAATCTATTTTCTTTCGAACTTCAGCTATAGCTAACATCATAGCTTTTCTAGAAGCTTCATAGATATTTATTTTATCTATTTCTTCAGGACTAACCATTCCAATACCATAAATAGTATTTTCAATCAAATAATCATAAAATATGTTTCTTTTTTTTTCAGATAATTTTTTAGAATCTGTAAGACCCTCTAAAACAAAGTCCTTTGGGAGTACACAACAACAAGCCACTACTGGACCTACTAGTGGACCTCTCCCAACTTCATCTACGCCACCGATATTATATATATTTTTACTATTTAGTTCTTTTTCATACAAATATAAATCATTCATGTCTTGTATAATACCTTCCTGTCAAAGAATATAAGAAAATTATAAGTAAAATTAAAATTGGGAAAGAAAGTAGTATCTGCAAAATAGAATTATCAAAAAATAAGCCAGTTGTACAGAATGTAACTGCAATAATAATTGAATTATTAAAAGCAATTCTATAAGCAAATTTTTTATCATCTATTTTACTTAAAGAAACTTTATAAACTTTTTTTAAAAATTTAGCTTCTATACCTGTTTTTAATTTTTTTCTAGCTTTTTTATTGAAAACAACTAGTATTAAATATAGTATAAAAATCAAAGAAAAACTAATAACAAAAGATACTACAATTTCCACAAAATCCCTCCTATATTTGTCCTACATATTCAAGTAATTTTAAGAATAACTTAATAAACTTAGGATCTAATCCTTTCTTTCTTAACTTTCTAATTTCTATTCTCTTTTTCTTTAAAGTTAGAAGTTCATTAAACAATACTTCATCAATCATTTCTTTCATTTTAGTTTCGATTTGTAAATCTGAGATAATTGAAGAAATATCATCATTTATAATTCTAACTGCATCTATTTCTATGTCTTTTCCTTTACAATTAATAGTTAACTGTCCAATAGTAGATATATCTTTAACTTCAACAATAAAATCTGTACCATCTTTATATGATGTAAATTTATCAAGTGGTGTATCATTAAAATAAACAGTTACATTTTCAGCTTTCTTTGTATTTCTAAATCTTATTTTATAATTTCTTGTAGGTGGTACTATATTACTTTTACCATCGAGTGCTCTTATTATAACTGTATAATTATTTGGTAAATAATTATAGTCAATTGAAGTAAGCAAATAAAAGTCTTTTCGATATAAATCACTTATACCGTCATCTTCATATAGTTCATAAGTATTATTAGTTCCTGGGAATATTTGAATTTCCATATTTTTAGGTGGTGTTGTATCATTAGGGTTATCATTTTCACCCATAGCAATTATTGCACCACTTTTAACAAATACTGGATAATCATCATCTTTAAAGAATGATACATAACCTCTACCACCAGGGAATTTTTTACCAGTCATAAAATCATACCAAACACCATCTGGTAAATAAAATCTATGAATTACACGATTCATAACAAGGTCTTTCTTACTTACAATTGGTGAAACAAAAAATTCACTACCAAAGAAATATTCATTACGATATAGTGTATCATCATACATTTCTGGATTTTTATAATAAATTGGCTGAACGATTGGTGTTCCATACTTATGATATTTATAACTTTCTGTATATAAGTATGGTATCAAACGATGCCTTAAAGTAAGATAGTCTTTTACTATTGAATAAGTTTTGATACCCCATTTCCATGGCTCTCTTTTATAGTACTTACCTTTTTCAGAACCAAATTTAAGAATTGGACTAAATACACCAAGTTGAACAAATCGTGTATATAATTCATTATCTTCAATACCATTGTGAAATCCACCAATATCATGAGCCCAAAAGCTAACTCCTATATTAGCTGCACTTGCATTAAACCAAGGTATAGCTTTTAAAGTGTCCCAACCAACTGTAGTTTTTCCTGAATATAAAGTAGGATATCTATGTTCTGCTATTTTAGCATTTGTAGTAAGAAGCATAGGTCTTACTTTATAATTTCGACTCATATCATAAAACTGATAATGATTTAATGCCCATAATTCATCAGCGTCACCAAATTTAGAATCCAACCAATAAAAGTCAACATCAATATTTTCTAAAGGATGAATTAACAGTTTCAAATAGACATCCATAAATCTTGGATCAAAAGCATTAAAAGGAATTACGCCATCTTCATCAGCTTTTAAATATTGCGTTATTTTTTCATAATTAGTTTCAAATGGATATATACCATCTTTTGGATCTAAATTTAAACCAACTCTTACTCCGTTAGCGTGCAAATATTTTATCATAGCACTAGGGTTTTTAAAATATTCATTATTCCAAGTATATCCACCATTAACTACTTTATTGTTAAAATTTTTAATATGCCAATCTGAATTTAGTAGTAAAACTGAAATAGGAATCTTTTTTTCACCAAATTCATCTACTAATTTTTTTAGTTTGGCATCATCATAGGTAACATTTCTACTCCACCAATTACCTAAAGCATATCTTGGTATTAAAGCAGGATAACCTGTAATCATAAAATAAGAACGTAAACATTCACTAAAATCTTTACCATACATAAATACATATATGTCTATTTCTTTATGTTCTCTTTCTTCTAGTATACCATTTTCGCTTATTACATTGTCTAGTGAGTCATCTATACTAACAAAGCCATCTCCTGAATATAAGCCTTTTTTTGTTTTAAAACTCTTTTTACTAGACTCTAATAATTCACTAGGTGACCCATAATTTCTAACTTCAGGATGCCCATAATACCAAACTCTGTCTGTACCTTTTAGTTCGATTCTTAAATTAGCTGACGGATTAATTTTACTACCTCTTATGTCTTTTCCTTTAGTATAGTATAGCTTGTACATTTTTGTTTCAATTTCAAGATATTTAGAATCCTCTTTTATTTGAAAATTTGGTTTTTCATAATTTCTATACCAAACAAGTTCTGTTGGTTTATCAAGAAATATACCATTTTCACTATACTCAATTCTAATTAAACTATCCGTTATTAAAGTGAAACGATACTTGCTGTTAGTATCTTTTATAATTGAAGATGGATTAGCCATAGCTTTTTCATAGTCCATTTTAAATTGTTCACCTAAATCATACATAGTATCACCTCTTTTATTCTTTCACTATATATTTTATCATATTTTTATATATTTTCCTTACAATTATAAGAATTTATTACTATTTTTTTTAATTCTTCTTTTTCTTCATTAGTTAAAAATGCTGAATCTATAGCATTCATATTAAAATTCAAAAAATCTTTTTCTGTAAAATTAAATGTTAATAATAGTTTTTCATACTCACCAGTTAAATCAATATTTGATACAGTATTGTTATCTGTATTTACTGTAATCTTGACACCTAAATCGTATAATTTTTTTATTGGATGATTTTTGTATACATTTACTATACATGTATCAACATTACTTGTAGGGCATACTTCTAAAGTAACATTTTCGTTAATTATCTTTTGGATTGTTTCAATACTGTCAACCGACTTTACACCATGCCCTATCCTTTTTGTACCAAATTTAATAGCGCTAAGTACACTATTATAGTCATCAGCTTCTCCTGCATGTATCGTAAATGGTATATTATTTTGTTTAACTAAATCAAATAAGCGTTCATAATTTTGTGTTTTATATTTAGATTCATCACCAGCTAAATCTATTCCTACTACTCCCTTATTTAAATACTTTTTAGCTAAATAAATTATTTTTTTATTTTCATCTTCTTCAAAATTTCTCATCATGCATAAAATGAGATTAGTTTTAATTTCTGCTTTTTTTAAACCTTTTAAAACTGAATCAACAACTTCTTCTAAGGATAGACCGTTTTTTGTATGTAATATTGGACAAAATCTTATTTCAGCATATATTACATTATCTTTTTTTAAATCAACGGCTAATTCGTAGCTAATTCTTTCTAAGTTCTCTTTACTTTGCATAACAATAAGAGGTATTTCAAATTTAGATAAATAATCGCTTAAACTTTTACAGTTATTTACCTGCATTTTGTTTGAAACATCCACGCCTAATATTTCACTAGCTGTAGACTCTCTTACTGAACCATCTAAGTGAAGGTGCAATTCAACTTTAGGAAGATTTTTTAACAATATCATATTATCACCTATATTTATTATAGTTTATAAAATAAACTAACGCAATATAAAATCAAGATGTATTTTGTTAATTCATTTCTATTAAAATTTGTATTTTATATATAATTTAAATAAAAAAAATACATTTTATTTAAAAAGTATTTATTTCATAAAAAAATAAGAGTAATATTTAAAATAGTTGGCATTCAACTTTTATTTATAAATAAATTGTTTACTTATTGCCGACTTTCTCCTATAATTAATAGTAGATAAAATGGTGGTAATTAGTTGTATGATGTATAATTTTATAGTAGTAGATGATAAAAAAGAGTTTATTGATATAATTGTGAAAATAATTGAAAATAGTAGTAAAAAGTGTAAATATGAATATAATTTAAAATCTTTTTTGGATTATAATGAAGATTTTTATAAAACTGTTTATACGTATATGAAAAACAAAATATATATACTTGATATTGAAGTTCCATCCGCAAATGGAATACAAGTAGCCGAAAAAATCAGTCTTACTGATAAAGATAGTACTATTATATTTGTTTCTGCTTATGAAGATGCTTATATGAGATTTATTGTAAAATGTAGCGCCAATTATTATTGTTCTCTTTCTAAGGATAATTTAGAAGTAGAACTTGCAATCAAATTAGAAAATCTAATTAAACGTGGTATTCAAAAAATAATTAATATTTCTTCTAATAATATGCTTTATCAAGTAGTAGAAAATGACATTTTATATATTGAATTTGATAAGGGTAAAATTGTAATTGTAAATGAAAACTATTCTGTAAGTGTTAATAAAAGTTTAAATGAAATGTATAAGTTGTTATCAAATAATTTTTTATATAGTCACAAAGCATGTATAGTAAATATGTTACAGATTGCTAATTATTCTCTTTCTAAGCAGGAAGTTGTATTCAAAAATGACAAAAAGTGCAATCTGATATCAAGAAAGTATGTAAAAAATATGGATAATTTTTATAAATGAGGAGTATTATGAGGATTAATTTAGTAATTAAAATATTAAAATATCGAATTCATTTTTCAATTGAGAAGTTCTAATTAAAAGCTAGTTCTACACGTAGCTCTGTATCAACTATAGCTATATATAAGTAAATTAACCCACTAATTACAATTAAAAATGAAGCTAAATAAGATAAGTATGTTAAGGTCTTTTTTTGATTAGAATCACTAGGTTTTAGTGAATTTATTTCTTCTTTAGACGAATTTAAAAAGTATAAATATACAATAACTAATATAGAAAAAATTAAGATAATTATTTTTCTATATTTTTCTTTACTTTCTAAATCATTATATATAAAATATTTTCTTTCTAATGTATTAGAATACCAACTTAAAATAATTATTCCTATATAAATAAACCATATAAAGTCTTCTATTTTTAATTCTTTTAGTTTATTATCTAATTCTTCTTTATTCATATTAAATAATATGTTTTTGTTATATAAAAAGGGCTATCAAATGATAGTCTAATTTGCTATACAATCTATTGTTTCTACTTTTTTACACATGCTTTCTATCAATGTATATCCTGTAGGACAATATGATGAAGTTACTTTATATGATGTTTTTGCACACCAAGCGATTGCTCCACCTGACCCATCTTCTTCATCATATTTGTAATCATTATCATTACATCCCCAAAAAGGTGCATAATCTAGACTAAAAGCCATATATTTATCACTAAAATTTATACAAATATTACCTCTATCTACATAGCCATAAGGGCAAGATAAACTATTAATTACATTTTCTGTCAATTCTTTAGTACATTTACTACCATCTTCGATTGGTGTATAATCACTTGGACAAGTAAATGGTTCCTTCCACAAAGCTTTTACTGTTATATTTTTAGTAATTATTGTATCTTTGGTTACTATATTTCCTTTATTATCTATCCATTCTGCAAACACATATCCGTTTTTTTCCGGTGGTACAGGTAATACTACATTACTTTCTGTTATTATCGTTTCTGTACTATCATCAATATCATATGTTATAGTAAATGTTTGAACGTCTTTTTTTATCCAATTTGCCTTTAATATCATATCTTTATTTATAATTGTATTAGATGTAATGATAAAACCATCATCTGTTAACCATCCACTAAATATATATCCTTGTTTTTGTGGTGGCATAGGTATTAAAACTTGGCTATTTTTTTCCAAAATAAACTCATTCATATTTTCATCTACTTCATATTTTACTGTAACTGTTTCTACATCATTTATAATCCATTTAGCTTTTAATATCGTGTTTTTATTTATTTTAGTTTCTTTTGTTATTAAATTATTATTTTCATCAACCCAGCCAATAAATGTATAACCTTCTTTAGTTGGTATTTCTGGTAGTTTAATACTTTCATTATTTTTTACATCTATACTTGGAATTTGTTCTACACTGTCTGTATCAAATGTTACAGTAAATTTTTTATCGTTATTTAACAATAAAAACAATATAGTTGATATTAAAATTATTAATATTACTAAGATAATAATTGTTTTCTTTTTCATACATACACTCCTACTATACTAGTATACATTATTTTAAGAAAAAAGCATAAAAATATTACTTTTTACACTTTTTCTAAAACTTTTATTTTTCCTACAAATAAATATTCCGTTTCTTTTTCTTCTATATTGTTAAAATCTGCATCCCAATATTTCTGAGCTTGAATAAATGTATTCATAATGCTCATAGAATCATCTGGTAATAGCGAATCATTTGATTTAAAAATAGTACCAGAAGCATTAACTTTAAATACTTCACAAAATTTTTGATTAACCGCTATTGTATTTTTCCAGTATTCTAATTGTTCTTTTTTACATAGACAAATTGCTTTACTTCTACTAGGTAATTCTTTATAAAATTGTTCTCTTACCATTTCTAGAATCATTTCTCTTTGTACTAAAGCATAACTTTGTAAAAATGCTTTTGCTGTTTTAAGCATTTCTTTATATGTGCCTATATCTTTATCATCTTTTCAATAATCATTGATTATATTATAAAATGGAAGGTCTTCATTAATTGATGTTGGTGCATTTGCATCAAATTTTAAGCAAAAATTATATAAATCTGATACATAATTTGCTGTATTATCAATAGTATTATTAACTTTCTAAACATTATTATGCTTTTCCGAAATATTTATATGATAAAATTCACCATCTTTTATTTGCACAACATTATTTGCACAACATCTCACCTCTCATTGGCGTATACTTCATCACAAATATTATTAAACGTCAAATTTGTAATTGTATTGTCAATTAATTTATACGTGATAGTGGTTTTGCTAAATTACAAAAATAAAACTACTGTCAATAAAAATTGAGAGTAGTATTTATGTTATCTCGAAATGTACGAGTATTAATCAAATCTGGTGGAGATGAGGAGAATCGAACTCCTGTCCAAAAATAGCGCTACTAAGAAATCTACAATAATATCTAATTTGTTAATTTTCTAAAGAAAATAAAATCAGCAAATATTTCTTTAGTAATCCTATTCAAATTCATTATAAC
>JALELF010000027.1 GCA_022771715.1 Bacillota bacterium | reverse complement strand
CTAGATAAAGTAAGTATAAATATTGTATAATTTAATAGTAGATTAAGGAGATTAGTTATGGAAAAGATTAAACTATTAGTAGTAGACGATAATAAAAATTTAGTAGATATGATTGAAGAGTATTTTAGTAGTAATGATTCTGTTGTAGTTAATTTAAAAGCATACGATGGTGTAGAAGGCTTAGAACTAATTAAAGATAAACAAAATGAATATGATGCGATTATTCTAGATTTAATAATGCCTAATAAAGATGGTATTTATGTTTTAGAAGAAATGAAAAAATTAGGAATTAATAAAAAAGTTATAGTTTCAACAAGCTACAATTCACCAGAAGTAATAAGAAAAATAAGTGAATTAGGAGCATCATACTATTTACTTAAACCATATGATATGAAAGATTTAGATAAAAGAATATCTGAATTGTGTAACAAAACAGATAGTACTAATATTGATTTTGGCTATAGTAGTTTGCAATCTTCTATTACTAAAATTTTACATGAATTAGGAATACCATCGCATATAAAAGGTTATCAATATATTAGAAATGCAATTGGAATAATTTATGAAAGACCAGAAACAATTGGTGGTATTACTAAAGAATTATATCCAGAATTAGCATCCAAATTTGATACAACAGTTTCTAGAGTAGAAAGAGCAATAAGACATGCTATAGAAGTTAGTTGGAATAGAGGTGACTGGGATTTAATGGAAGAAATATTTGGTCACAGCGTTGATATAGATAAAGCAAAACCAACTAATTCAGAATTTATTGTAACAATTGCTGATAAATTAAGATTAGAAAATCACAAAGTTAGATAAAGACTATATGTCTTTTTTTTCTTAATATTTATGTTTACTCTTTTCTTTTTCTACGGTATAATTATTACTAGCAGGTGATAATAATGAAAGAAATTATTTTAGATACTTTAATAGATTCATTAAAGTTAATTCCTTTTTTATTAGTAGCGTTTTTATTATTAGAATATATAGAACATAAAATGAATAAAAAAACAGAAAAAATGATTCAAAAATCAGGTAAATTTGGACCATTTATTGGTGGTATTTTAGGAATATTTCCGCAATGTGGATTTTCTGTAATGGCAACTAATTTATATGGTGCCAGAATAATTACAATCGGAACCCTTATTTCTATTTATTTAACAACATCAGATGAAATGCTACCAATTTTGATTTCAAAAAATGTAGAAATTTCAGTGATTTTAAAAATAATATTAGTTAAGTTATTAGTAGGAATAACCGTTGGTTTTATATGCAATTTAATTTTAAAAAAATCAAAAAATGATATAGAAGCTTTTTGTAATGAAGAACACTGTGATTGTAATCATAGCATATTTAAATCAAGCTTAAAACATACTATTAATATATTACTATTTATATTAGTGTTTTCATTTATTCTTAACACTTTAATTTATTACATAGGTGAAGATAAATTATCAAGTTTGTTTACTCAAAATATTTTTCTAGGACCAATTATATCTAGTTTAATTGGCTTAATACCCAATTGTGCTTCTAGCGTTATTATAACAGAATTATATTTAGATAGTATAATAAGCGCTGGATCTATGCTATCTGGTTTATTAACAGGTAGTGGAATTGCTTTATTAATACTTTTTAAAATAAATGATAATTTAAAAGAAAATATAAAAATTCTTTCAATTATATATTTAGTGGGAGTAGTAACAGGTATTATAATGAATTTATTTAATGTTATTTTTTAGGAGGATTTTATGATATTTTCAAGTATTCCTTTCATCTTTTTCTTTTTCCCACTTTGTTTATTATTTTATTATATAGTTCCTTTTAAACTAAAAAACTATGTTTTACTTTTCTTTAGTTTAGTTTTTTATGCTTGGGGAGAACCTGTATATGTTTTTTTAATGATTTTTTCTTGTTTATTTAATTATTTATGCGGAATATTCATGGAAAAATTTGAAAAAAAGAAAAAATTGATTTTAATTCTTTGTGTAATTATAAACATTTTATTATTAGGATTTTATAAATATGGAAATTTTGTTATAGAAAACATTAATTCAATACTTAATTTAAATATAAATAAATTAGATATATCACTTCCTATTGGAATAAGTTTTTTTACATTTCAAACTATGAGTTATGTAATCGATGTTTATAGAAAAGAAGTAAAAGTTAGTCATAATTTTTTTACTTTTACAACTTACGTATCTATGTTTCCACAATTAATTGCGGGACCTATTGTAAGATATGAAACAGTCGAAAAAGAACTAGAAAAAAGAGAAATCAATTTTGAAAATTATCAAAATGGATTAATCAGATTTTTAGAAGGTTTATTTAAAAAAGTATTAATTGCCAATACTACAGGTTTTTTATGGAATATAATAAGCTCTAATACCTATAATTCAGTATTAACATCTTGGCTTGGAATAATTGCTTTTTCAATACAAATTTATTTTGATTTTAGTGGATATTCTGATATGGCAATAGGTATGGGTAAAATGTTAGGATTTAACTATTTAGAAAACTTTAATTATCCATATATAGCTACTTCAATAACAGATTTCTGGAGAAGATGGCATATATCTTTATCTAGTTGGTTTAGAGATTATGTGTATATTCCTTTAGGAGGAAGTAGATGTAAAAAGATAATTAATATTAGAAATATTCTTATTGTATGGTTACTTACTGGTATTTGGCATGGTGCTAGTTGGAATTTTATAATTTGGGGTTTATATTTTGGCTTAATATTAATAGTAGAAAAATATATGTTAAAAAAACAATTAGAAAAATTGCCATTATTTTTTAAACATTTATATAGCATTCTACTAATTATAATTGGTTGGTTAATATTTGCTTTCGAAGATATGAGTTTGTTTACTAATTATTTTAAATCATTAATAGGAATTAATAATAAATTTATAGATAATAACTTTATGTTTTACTTAACTAACTATGGTTTTGTTATTATAATAGGTATAGTGTTTTCAACACCAATATATAAAGAAATAAAAGAAAAAATAAATAAAAATAATTGGTTAAAAATAATATTGTATTTAATTTATTTATTATTATTTATTATAACTATATCATTTATTGTAAGTGATACATATAATCCATTTTTGTATTTTAGATTTTAGGAGGATTCATGAAAAATATAGAAAAAATATTTGCTTTAATTATATCTGGTATTATTCTATTTTTAAGTGTATTTTTCTTTATTAATGAAAAGAAAGTATTTTCAGAAAATGAAAATAGATATTTGGCTAAAACTCCTAAATATAATTTTGAGGCTTTAAAAAGTGGTAGGTATATGACTCAAATAGAAAATTATTTGATTGATCATTTTCCTTTAAGAGACTATATGGTATCTTTAAAAACTAATACTTATAAAATAGTTGGAATAAGAGAAGTTAATAATATTTATTTAGGTAGTGATGGCTATTTATTAGAAGAATTTAAAGAGTTAACTAATATTGATAAAATAGTATCTACTATTAATAAATTACAAGAAAAACTAGATTTTAAGCTAGATGTTATGTTAGTACCTACAAGTACTGATATAAATAGTGATAAACTGCCAAAATACGCAATTAATAAAAGTGAAAAAGAAGAAATAAATAAATTTTATAACTTGCTTAATACTAATAAAATAAATGTCTATGATTCTTTGTATAATAACAAAGACAAATATCAATTATATTATAAGTTAGACCATCATTGGACCAGTTTTGGAGCTTATGTAGCTTATCTTAATTATTGTGAATACAAAAATATAACACCAATAACAGACTATAATATAAAAGAAGTTTCTAATAGTTTCTATGGAACATTTTATTCTAAAACAAATGACTATTCTTTGAAAGCCGATTCTATTAATATTTTTGAAGTAGATAATCCCGATTATACTGTTGTGTATGAAGATAAAACAGTTAATAGTTTGTATGCTACGGAGTATTTAGACAAAAAAGACAAATATTCTTACTTTTTAGATAACAATCATAGCTTAATAACTATTACTAATAATAATTTAGATAATAATCAAAAAATATTAATTATAAAAGATAGTTATGCGAATAGTTTTGTACCATTTATTGTTAATAATTATAAATATGTTTATGTTATTGATCCAAGATATTATAAAAGTGAAATTTCTTCTTTTATTAAAGATAATGAGATAAGCAATGTCCTTTTCCTTTATAATGTTGGAACAATTAATAATGATTTAGGAATAGTATCAGTTAAATGATACTATTTTTCATTTACAACTATAAATAGTTTTAGTATAATTATAATAGGGTGATAGAATGAAGGCACTTATAACAGGAGCAAGCTCTGGAATAGGTAGAGACATGGCTCGTATTCTAAGTAGTAATGGTTACGATTTAATATTAGTTGCGCGTAGAAAAGATAAATTAGAAGCTTTAAAAAAAGAATTACAAGCAGAAGTATCTATAATTTGTATGGATATTTCTAGTACTTTTAACTGTATGAAATTATACAACAAAGTAAAAAAAGAAAACATAGATATTCTAATTAATAATGCTGGTTTTGGATTATTCGGCGAATTTAATTCAACTAACTTGGACAAAGAATTAGATATGATAGACGTTAATATAAAATCTCTTCATACTTTAACAAAACTATTTTTAAATGATTTTGTTAAAAAAGATAGCGGTTATATTTTGAACGTAGCATCTTCAGCCGCATTTTTACCAGGCCCTTTAATGGCTACTTACTATGCGACTAAGGCTTATGTTTTAAGACTTACTTCTTCAATTAATGAAGAACTAAGAAGAAATAAGTCAAATGTATATATAGGAGTCCTTTGTCCGGGACCAGTTAATACAGAATTTAATAGTGTTGCAGGCGTTAAGTTTTCAATTAAATCTCTTGAAAGTTATGATGTAGCAGAATACGCTATCAAAAAGATGTTAAAGAAAAAAAGAATAATTATACCAGGAATAAGTATAAAATTAGGTACATTTTTTACAAGATTTTTACCTATTTCCTTACAAGCAAGAATATCTTACAATATACAAAAAAAGAAAAGTTAACGAAAAACACTTGAATTTTTTTGAAAATTTGGTATAATACTTAAAGAATAGAAAGAGGGTAAATATATGAAAGGTTTTTTAATTGGTCCTGACAATGAAAGATTTGAGGCTGAAATTGTTAGATATTTTCAAAATGTAAATGATCATTATTTAATATATACAAAGAATGAAAAAGATGCGAATGGATATGTTCTTTTATATATAACAAAAGTTATTAGTGATAGCGGTATCAAAGTAGGAGAAAACATAACAGACGAAAATGAATGGGCTTTAATTAAGTCATTCCTACAAAAGACTGTTAGTGAAAATAAAGAAGGTCGTCCTTTAACTATAGAAGATAGCAATCCTGCTGAAGTGGCTGATTTAAAAATCAATTCACAAAGACCATTTAAACTTTCAGAAGCATCTGTTGAGCTATTCGGAAAAAATAAAAAAAGTTTTGAAATAGTTCAGAAAATGGCTGAAGAACAAAATACTGTTAAAGTTCCAGTGGCGCCAGAAGTAACAGAATTTGTTACACCTGTAAAAGAAGAAAATACATTTGATAACGCATTTAGCTTTGAGGAGCCTGTTAGTGAAAATACTGATACTGCTGTTACAGAAGAAATTAAGCCAGAAGAAAGCAAAGCAGAAACTCCAGTAGAAAGTACACCTAGTGTAGAACCAGTAGCTGAAAAAGTAAAAAATAAACCAGTTACATTGGAAGAAACAAAAGAAGAAAGACCGGTTGTAACTGAAAATTATGAAGAACTTTATAAGCAAGAATTAGACAAAAATGATAGATTAAATAAAGAAATAGAACAATTAAGAAAAGCTAATGAACAATATTTAGAAAAATTAAATAAATTAAAGGAACTCCTAGGATAGGAGTTTTTTGTTATATTTAATGCCTTTTTAACATAAAATATGTTGAGGTGGATATATGAAAAATGCGATTAACTACTATTATCAGTTGTATCCTTTAGATATTCACCAAAAAGATAAAAAGTTTATATTTAGCATTGATGATACTGGATATGTTCTTATACCTTATATTGATGATGCAAAGAGAATAGGAAGAATAGAATATATTTTAAAAATTTTAGATTATAATCAAATTAAATACAATCAAATAATTAAAAATACGGCTAATACTATAGTTACATATATTAGTAATATTCCATATGTCTTAATTAAAATAAATATTAATAATCAAAATAATGTAATAATTTCAGATATTATTGAATTTCAAAATTATATGACAAGTGTTTTAACTGAAAAAATAGATATTAATAATTTATCTAGTTTATGGATGGACAAAGTTGATTATTTTGAATATCAAGTAAGTCAATTTGGTATAAAATTTCCGATAATTAGACATAGTTTCAACTATTTTATAGGTTTAGCAGAAAATGCCATCATGGTAATAAATAGCATATCAAAAAAAGAAATAGTTGGTACTATTTCTCATTTTAGAGTATCAGTTAGTGAAAAAATAACTGATTTATACAATCCTCTTAACTTTGTTATTGATAGTAAAATAAGAGATATATCAGAATATTTAAAAGGTAAGATGTTTTTTTATGATATATCTTCTGAATTTTCATATTACTTTAATTTGAAATATTTTAGTAATGATGAAATAATTCTTTTTTTAGCACGAATGTTATATCCCACTTATTATTTTGATGTATGTGAAAATAGTATTGAAGCTAATAACGAAGATACTTTAAAAATAATTGTTTCTAAAGTGTCTCTGTATGAACAAAATATTAAGTATATCTATAACTATTTAAGAAAGATGTTTCAAATACCAGAAATAGGGTGGTTATTATCTTAAATTAATAACGGCTTGTATTTCTGGTATTTCTTCCATTAACATTGATTCTATGCCATCTTTTAAGGTTAAATCAAGCATATGACAATTAGCACACGCACCATTCATTTTAACATAAACGATATTATCTTCATATTTTACAAATTCAATATCTCCACCATCAGCCATTAAAAATGGTCTAATTTCATCAATTAATTCTTTAATTTTGTTTTCCATTTAAATCACCAAATTAATTATACTTTAAAAAATAATCAATGTAAATATTTAAAAATAATGATATGTGTGTTATAATCTTATTGGTGGTTGTATGACTAAGTATAAAAAAGGTCGAGTTGTTAAGGGGTTAGTTACGGGAATCGAATCATATGGAATTTTTGTTTCTTTTGATGAATTCTATAGTGGCTTAATCCACATTTCAGAGATTTCTCATGGTTTTGTAAGAAATATAAATGATTATGTTAAAATTGGAGATACTATTTATACAGAGATACTTGAAGTTGATGAAGAACAGGCACATTTAAAATTGAGCATAAAGAATATATCTTATAAAAATAATAACACAAGAAAAAACAAAAAAATTAATGAAACTCCTATGGGTTTTACTACTTTGGAATACAAATTACCTAAATGGATTGAAGAAAAATTAACAAAATTAAATATTAATTAAAAAAGTTATTGACAAGATAAGATTTAAATGGTATAGTTTATTATGTCCGAAGTTAATGGGCGATTAGCTCAGTTGGTTAGAGCACCTGCCTTACAAGCAGGGGGTCATAGGTTCGAGTCCTATATCGCCCACCATGTGCCGAGATAGCTCAATAGGTAGAGCAACTGACTTGTAATCAGTAGGTTACGGGTTCAATTCCTGTTCTCGGCACCATTTTTTTGGAGGGATAGCGAAGTGGCCAAACGCGGCAGACTGTAAATCTGTTCCTTCGGGTTCGATGGTTCGACTCCATCTCCCTCCACCATTTAAATTGTGGATTTTATTGCCTCGTAGCCAAGCGGTAAGGCACCACACTTTGACTGTGGCATGCGCTAGTTCGAATCTAGCCGAGGCAGCCATCTATTATTTACGTCTCGTTAGCTCAGTCGGTAGAGCACTTGACTTTTAATCAAGGGGTCACGCGTTCAAGTCGCGTACGAGACACCATCTTTGCCTGAGTGGCGGAATTGGTAGACGCACAGGACTTAAAATCCTGCGAAGGTCATACTTCATGCCGGTTCAAGTCCGGCCTTAGGCACCAGATTGATAATAAGCGAACGATTATAGTTCGCTTTTATTTTATGTTTAATTGAATAACCAAATAAATAAAGAATATAATAATGTATATACAATATATTGATAATATATTGATAACAATTACTGAATATGATATTTTATGTACAGGATGGAGATGATAATATGGCCAATATTTCGAATGCAATTAATATGAGTTTTAGAGTTGACAAAAAACGGAAAGAACAAGCGGATGATTTATTTAAAAATCTTGGAATGAATACCAGTGTTGCATTAAATATGTTTTTAACACAATGTGTAAGAGAACAAAGTATTCCTTTTATTCCTTCAATGGAAATTCCTAATGCTAGATTAATAAGTGCGACGGAAGAAGCTGAGGCAATTGAATCAGGGAAAATTAAAGCAAAGAAATACAAATCCTTTAAAGATGTTTTAGAGGATATTGATTAATGAAATATTAAATTATAATGATCCCTGCCTTTAAAAAAAACTTAAGAATATAAAAAAGAGAAATAAAGATTTATCAAAACTTACAGAAATTGTTAATAAACTTGCAAATGACATTGAGTTAGATATTAAGAATAGAGATCATCAATTAGTAAATAATTTAAGATTTCAAAATTGTAGAGAATGTTATATAGAACCAGACTGTCTTTTAGTTTATAAAAAAAATAATAATAATTTGATTTTATTCTTAATTGAAACTGGATCGCATAGTGATTTATTTTAAATGTTAAAAAGTTATTGTGATAGTTTCAAACTAATTTAATATGTTAGCTTGATTATAACTGAACTACTATGGTTCTTTTTTTATTAAAAAGTTGGTAGAAAGAAAATTTATTATAATAGACTGAAAGTAATTTAGAGTTTTATTTTGTAATAATATTTATAAAAATAGTTTACAAAAGAACATATGTACTTTATAATAGATATAGAGGTGATAAAATGGTAGCCCAAATATTAACTCAAATAAAATCAAAACAAGTTGATAAAACATTCACATATAAAATACCTAAAGAATTAGAGCCAAAAATAAAAGTTGGTATAAGAGTGATAATACCATTTGGTAAACAAAAACTAGAAGGTTTTGTTTTAAAAATAGAAGAAGAAAAACAATATGACTATGAATTAAAAAATATTTTAGAAGTAGTTGATGAATATCCAATCTTAACTGATGAAATGTTAGAACTTGGAAAAGTCATTAGCAATAAAACATTATGTACTTTAGTTAATGCTTATCAAACAATGTTACCAACTTCACTAAAAGCTAAAATAGGAAATCACCTAAATAAGAAATATGAAACAATTATTGAAATAAATGAATTAAAAGATATAAAGTATACAGAAAAACAATTAGGTTTATTAGAATTAATTAAATCAAAAAAAATAACTAAAAAAGAAGCTAAAGAATATTCTTTAAGTGCATATAAAAAGTTATTAGAAAATAATATTATAAAAGAAATTCAAATAGAAAAATATAGATTGTTAAACAATAAAGAATTAAAAGATAAAAGTATTACTTTAAATGAAGAGCAGCAAACTGTAGTAAATGAAGTAAATAATAATTTAGATAAATTTACGCCATATCTATTATTTGGTGTTACTGGAAGTGGTAAAACAGAAGTATATATGCATATATTAAAAAAAGTAATAGAAAATGGCAAAGATGCAATTGTTTTAGTTCCTGAAATAAGTTTAACTCCACAATTAGTAGATACATTTAGAGCTCGTTTTAAAGATAATATAGCTGTATTTCACTCTAGACTTAGTGATGGAGAAAGGTATGATGAATTTAGAAAAATATTAAAGAAAGAAGCTAAAATAGTAATCGGTACTAGAAGTGCTATATTTTCACCATTCACAAATTTAGGAATTATTATTATTGATGAAGAACATTCACAAACTTATAAACAAGATAATTCCCCAAGATATAACGCTATTGACGTTGCTCTTTATAGAGGAAAAAGAAATAATGTTCCAGTTATAATGGGAAGTGCAACTCCTTCTATTGAAAGTTATACTAAAGCAAAAGTAGGAACATACAAATTATTAACATTAAAAAATCGTGTTAATAAAAATTTACCCAAAGTAGAAATAATAGATATGAGAGAATCAATAAAAAAAGGTAATAAATTGTTATCAAGTGAATTAATAAACAAAATAAAAAATCGTTTAGAAAACAATGAACAAATAATTCTTCTTTTAAATAGAAGAGGTTATTCAACTACAATTACTTGTAATGATTGTGGTTACGTTGAAAAGTGTCCTAATTGTGATATACCATTAACTTATCATAAAGCATCTAATACTTCTAGATGTCACTACTGTGGATACGGTACTAAAAAGCTAGATGTTTGTCCAAATTGTAAAAGTAAAAATGTTAGTTTTTATGGTATAGGAACACAAAAATTAGAAGAAGAAATAAAAAAAATGTTTGATAATGCTAATGTAATTAGAATGGACGCTGATACTACTTCTACTAAAGGTTCTCATGAAAAAATAATTGATGATTTTAGAAATAATAAATATAATATTTTAATAGGAACACAAATGATAGCTAAAGGCTTAGATTTTGCTAATGTAACTTTAGTCGGTGTATTAAATGGTGATGCAACTTTAAATATACCTGATTTTAGAAGTGCTGAAAGAACTTATCAGTTATTAAATCAGGTTTCAGGTAGAAGTGGTCGTGGTGAGAAATTAGGAGAAGTCGTTATTCAAACGTTTAATACAGAACATTATAGTATTGTCAAATCAAGTCAAAATGATTATGAAGGTTTTTATGAAGAAGAAATGAAAATTAGAAAAAAATTAAGTTATCCACCTTTTTCCAATTTAGCTTTAATAAAAATAAAAGGAACTAATTATGATGAAATACTAGTAGAAGCAAATAAAATTAAAAAATATTTATCTGATAATATTAATTATCCTATTCTAGGACCTAGTAGTGCCAATATATTAAAAATTAACAATATATATCATATTCAAATAATAATAAAATATAAGAAAATAAAAGAAATATTTGAATATATAGAATTTGTTTATAACAAATATAAATTAAATACTAAAGTTATTGTTGAAGTAGATTTTAATCCTATTAAAATATAAATGAACTTTATTTTAAATAAGGTTCATTTTTTGTAGAATTTTATCTATCTTTTTGTTATACTTATTATAGTAGGGGAGTATGGATATGTTAAAAGAAGAAAAAAAGAGGGTATTTTTAATAGTAGTTTTAATTATATTAATTATTGTTTATACATTTGAATTAATATCATTAGGAATACTAAAAAAGAATGAAGGAAAAAGATTAGATGAAGATATAGTAGATAAAGAAATATATTATACTATAAGCTTTGATGAAGATAATGGAAGCCAACTAAATCATTTAAAAATAAAAGAAAATGATAAATTAGAGTTGTATGTTCCAGTAAAAGAAGGTTTTATTTTTAATGGCTGGACTTTAAATGAAGAGATAATTTATAATGGCTATGTTGTTACTGACAATTTATTATTAAAAGCTTTGTGGAAAACAAACGATGAAGTATTGGATGAGTATATAACAACTAAAGATGAATATGTTTATTCTGATGATTTTGTTAACATAGAAATATTTATTCCAAGTGAATTAAATAGCGATAAAATAGATTATATTAAAGTTAACAATTCCTTAATATATAGTTCTGAGAAACACAATCCATATAGTTTCAAAATTTTTAAGTTTAATAATAACTATATAATACATTTGATATCTTTAGGTAAAGAATGTGATAGTGAAATAGCTTTTATCATAAATCAAGCAGGAATTTTAATAGGGAAAATAGAAGGAGAAAATTCTGAAGAAACATTAGTTTTCAATAGAATAACTTTTAACATAGAAAAAAATACTATTACAAATAACTATTATAGAACACTCATAGATAAAGATAATATGCCATATAAAAGTATTACCTATAAAATAATTAACAATCAACTAGAAAAAATAGAAAATTAAATGTAAAATGACTTACAAAAAATGTAAGTTTTTTTATTAATAAATATAAAATTATGATACAATATATATACATATATATAGAAGGTAGGGCGTGATATTAATGTATACATTAGAATGGAAATATTTCATTGGGGAAAACTGGAAAAAAAATATAGATGTATTAGATTTTATTACAAATAACTATAAAGAATATACAGGTGATAATTCATTTTTAGTAGGTCCAACTGAAAAATCAAAAATAATTTTAAACAAATTTAATGAATTAAAAAAAGAAGAACTTCAAAAAGGTGTATTAGATATAGAAACTAAAATAATGTCTGGAATTGATAATTTTAATCCAGGATATATTGATAAGGAAAATGAAGTAATATTTGGTCTTCAAACAGATAAACCACTAAAAAGAATTATAAATCCATATGGTGGTATGAGAATGGTTAAATCATCTTTGGCTTCATATGGTTATGAATTAGATAAAGATGTAGAAAAATATTTTAACATGTTTAGAAAAACACATAATCAAGGAGTATTTGATGCTTATACCAAAAATATAAGAAAAATGCGTAGCGCTCATTTATTAACTGGTTTACCAGATGCTTATGGTAGAGGTAGAATAATTGGTGATTATAGAAGAATAGCTTTATATGGAATAGATTTTCTTATAGAGAAAAAGCAAGAAGACTTGGATAATCATAGTATTATAAATGGAAGTCCTGATATTAGATTAAGAGAAGAAATAAGCGAACAAATAAGAGCTTTAAACGAAATTAAAAGTATGGCTAATAAATATGGATTTGATATAAGTAAGCCAGCAAACAATTCTAAAGAAGCTGTTCAGTGGTTATATTTTGGTTATCTAGCCGCAATTAAAGAAAACAATGGTGCTGCCATGAGTTTAGGTAGAACATCAACTTTCCTAGATATATATTTTGAAAGAGATTTAAATTTAGGTATAATAACTGAAAAAGAAATACAAGAATTAGTAGATCAATTTGTTATTAAATTAAGACTTGCTTGTCATTTAAGAACACCAGAATATAATGAATTATTTGCGGGAGATCCTACTTGGGTAACAGAGAGTATTGGTGGAATGTTAAATGATAATAAATCATTAGTTACTAAAACATCATTTAGATTTTTACATACACTAATTAATCTAGAATCTTCACCAGAACCTAATATGACAGTTTTATGGAGTAGTAAGTTACCAGAAAACTTCAAAAAATATTGTGCTTTAATATCTATAAAAACAGATTCTATTCAGTATGAAAGTGATGACTTAATGAGACCAATATACGGGCCTGATTATGGTATTGCTTGCTGTGTATCTGCTATGAAAATAGGAAAGCAAATGCAATTTTTTGGAGCACGTGCCAATTTAGCTAAAGCTTTACTTTACTCATTAAATGGGGGAGTAGATGAAATAACAAATAATTTAGTAATAGATAATATTCCTAAAATAGAAGATGAATATTTAGATTATGAAAAAGTTTTAGAAAACTATAAATTAGTGTTACAAAATTTAGCTAAAAATTATGTAGATGCTATGAATATTATCCATTATATGCATGATAAATATGCCTATGAAAGAGGTCAAATGGCCTTACATGATACTGACGTAGATAGATTAATGGCTTTTGGTATAGCTGGATTTTCTTGTTTAGTTGATAGTTTATCTGCTATTAAGTATGCCAAAGTAAAACCAATTAGAAATAATGGTATTACAGAATCTTTTGAAATAATTGGAGATTTTCCTAAATATGGCAATGATGATGATAGAGTAGATAACATTGCAGTAGAAATAGCTACATATTTTAGCAACCAATTAAAAAAACACGGTATATATAGAAATGCTAAACATACATTATCAATTTTAACAATCACATCAAACGTTGTTTATGGGAAAAATACTGGTGCTACTCCAGATGGTAGAAAAAAAGGTGAACCATTTGCTCCTGGTGCTAATCCTATGCATGGAAGAGATAAGTGTGGTGCTTTGGCCTCTTTAAACTCAGTTGCTAAAATTCCTTATAAAAATGTGTGTGAAGATGGAATAAGTAATACATTTTCCATTGTTCCAGATGCTCTAGGACATAGTGAAATAGAAAGAATAAACAATTTAGTAGGAATAATTGATGGATACTTTAAAAATGGTGCACAACACTTAAATGTTAATGTACTAAATAGAGAAACATTAATAGATGCTATGAATAATCCAGAAAAATATCCTAATTTAACAATCAGAGTAAGTGGGTACGCTGTAAGATTCAATCGTCTTTCAAAAGAACAACAACAGGAAGTTATTGAAAGGACATTTCATAACAAAATATGATAGGTAAAATACATTCTATTGAAACATTAGGATTAGTTGATGGACCAGGCATAAGAGTCGTAGTTTTTATGCAAGGTTGTCCTATGAGATGTATATTTTGCCACAATCCAGATACTTGGACTACGGATAGTGGATTAGAAATGACTAAAGAAGAATTAGTGAATTTCATTTTGAAATATAAAAATTATTTTGGGATTGAAGGTGGGGTAACTTTTTCAGGGGGAGAACCACTCTTTCAGAAAGATTTTTTATTAGAAGCATTAAAGTTATGCAAAGAAAATGATATAAATACTTGCATAGATACTGCAGGATCAATATATGATGTGGATGAAATTCTTAAGTATACTGATTTAGTCATTTACGATATAAAAGCATTAGATAAAGATAAGTATTTTGTTATAACTAATTATAAAATAGACAACTCCTTAAAATTTTTAGATTTATGTCAAAAAATGAATAAAAAAATGTGGATTAGACAAGTTATAATTCCAAATATTAATGACAATGAAGTATATATTGAGGAATTAGCTTCATTTATAAAAAAACTGAAAAATGTTTTAAAGGTAGAATTATTGCCATACCATACTAATGGTGTTTATAAGTATAAGGAATTAAATATTGATTACAAATTAAATTCTGAAGCTATGAATAAGGATAGATGTCTAAAATTAAATGAATATTTGAATGAATTGCTAAAACATTAACTAATTGTTAAAAGTATACTATATGTTTAACATAATTGATATAATTGTATTAACAAGTTGAAAACGGAAGGTGTTAATATGATTATAGGTGAAAGAGTAAAAGAAGCAAGAATTAATAAAAATTATACACAAGAAGAACTAGGAGATATCATTGGTGTTTCAAAAGTCTCTATTTGTGGTTATGAAACTGGTAATAGAACTCCAACTATGGCTATGTTTCTAAAATTATCTGACGCTTTAGACGTTACTGTCGATTATTTGTTAGGAAAAGAATTAAAAGCAGTTTGTGAAGAACAAGAAGATTATACTGTAATGGTATCACAAATTGATTTAGAAATAATTAAAGAACTTAAACAATATAAAAACTTATATAATCGTCTTTGTAGTGACCCTAAAAGAATTGTTAAACTAATTAATAGAAAAATGAATTAAACAGTAGAATTACTGTTTTTTTGTAAATAAAATGTCTAAAATAACTATATTTTTATATAAATATTGTTTACAAAGAGAATATTTTATATAATGAATTTAAAGAAGGGAGCGTTCGCATGTTAACAAATAGTAATATAGGGGGGGGAAATTTAGAATTAAATTGTCATAAAAATAAAGGATTTACATTAATAGAATTAATATCAGTAATAATATTAATGGGTGTAATAGCTTTAATAACTGTTCCAATAATAAAAGATACTATAGAAAGTGCTAGAGAAAAGAATTTTAAAAATTCGGCTTTAGGTTTAATAGAAGCAGCAAATGAATATTATTTAAATAGTAAATTAACAGGCGATTATTTTGAAGAAATAGAATTTAAAGTTAATAATGGAAAAATGATATTAGGAGATAAAGAATTATCATTTAATGGAAAAGTCCCAGTAGGAGATTCATACGTTAAGATTAAATCTAATGGAGATGTAGC
>JALELF010000015.1 GCA_022771715.1 Bacillota bacterium | reverse complement strand
GTAGCATTAGCTGTTCCCATTTGGAAAACTGTTCCATTCATACTACTTTCTGTTCCGCTTACTGTCCATCCACCAAAGATATATCCATCTCTAGTTGGGTTTGCAATTCCACGAGTTTCTCCATATTGCATGCTATAAGTTCTGTTTGCTGTGCTTCCATTAAGAGTTCCACCATTTGGATTTACAGTTAATGTATATGTGATTGGTGTCCATAAAGCCATAACAATTGTATCATTTGAACCCATTGTATATTTACCATTTGTAATTTTTTCGCTTGTTCCTAGAACTTCCCAACCACTAAATGTATAACCAGTTCTAGTAGGTGTAGTTAAATTGATTGATGCGCCTTCTACCAACTGGTGACTTAAACCTTGCGAAGAAGTTCCACCATTTAAGTTTAATGTTAAAGCACTAATTTTTCTCCAATTGGCTGTCAAAGTAACATTCTCTTTATTTATAGAAAGGGTATTACCTTCAAGTGTAGCATAACCTTCTACTGTCCAGCCATTAAATACATATCCATTCCTAGTTGGAACACTTATATCTAAAGAAGAAAATGATAATACCTCAACATTTTTTATATCAGAACTATTTTCATACAATCCCCCATTAGGATCAATCGTAACTATATTAACATCTAAAGTCCAAATAGCTTTAAAATATTTATTGCCTTTTGAACCTATTTTAATTTTCAATAGCATATTGTAAATTCCAGGATTAGAAATATCTTCCCAACCAGTAAATGAATATCCTGCTTTTGTTGGATTGTTTATTAAAAAAGTCGGAGTTGAGTTTCTATATGATGTGGGATTTGAGTTTTCTAATACCCCACCATCTAAATCATATGTTATTGTATAAACCGTGTCATAATCATAACAACTATCTTTAGTTACATAACTATAATCATAGCTATTAACACTATTATAGGCAATCTCGACACACCCTGTTATTTTAGAATTATCTCTAACATCTATTATCTCATTTGATTTCAAATAACCTTCTTCAACTAATCTATCTATACCAACTTGATATGTATCGCCAATCGTACTAGGCATTTTGTTGGTATTTTCAATAGCCCATGTTTTAGAAACGCTAACAAGTCTATTTATTTGCTCATTATATAACTTTTCTCTAGAAACATTTTTTATATTATTTATTGTTGTAGAACCTATAGTTATTACTAATCCCATAAGAACAATAACACCAATTATTTCTACTAAAGTAAAACCTTTTTCTTTTCTATTCATACTCGTATCCTCTATTCTAGAATAATTATATAAAAAAAATAATACTTTTTCAAGTATTATTAAACAGTAAGTAATTCTTGTTCTTTAACTTTGAATTTTTCATCAACTATTTTATTATATTTATTAATTAATTCTTGTACATTTTCTTGACCTAATTTAATATCATCTTCTGGTATTTCTAATTTTTTGATATCATTATTAGCGTCTTGTCTAATGTTTCTTAAATGAATTTTAGTTTCTTCGGCTATTACCTTAGCTTGCTTTACAAATTCTCTTCTACTATCTTCTGTAAGTGGTGGTATATTTAATATAATAACCTCACCATTATTATTAGGAGTTAAACCAATATTTGACTCAAAAATAGCTTTTTCAATTGATGATAAACAAGATCTATCAAATGGTTTAATACATATTTGTCTTGCTTCTGGTATTGAAATTGTCGCAAGTTGAATAAGTGGTGTATCAACTCCATAATAAGACACTAAAATATTATTTACCATTGAAGCATTAGCTCTACCAGCTCTAATATTTAATAATCTTTTTTCCATACTTTCTATGGCAGTTTCCATATTTAATTCTGTTTCTTCTAAAATATTATCCATAAATTCCTCCAATTAAATTATATATTTTTAATTTTGCTTTGTAAACTATTTTTATTAATATCGTTTTTAAATTCATAAAAATCAGTTTCATTTTCAAAAAAACATTTATCAATTATAAACTTATCATTATTGGATTTTATTATTATCCTATCTTTACTACATATAATTTCTTTAATATTCTTTAAATCAATTACCGTGTTATTTATAATAATCTTATTATCATTTACTTCTATACAAAAATTATTCTTTACTAAAAATGTGATATATAATTTATTAACAAAATATAAAATTAAAGATAAAGTTATTAGCAATAAGAAATAGTATAATAAGTACACTAATATATTATACTTAATAACATCATTAGTTACCATAACAAATATAATAGTAGCAAAAAATATATAAAACAAGTTAATCTTTTGATATTTTTTTATATACACTTTTTTCAAAATTTTTTTATCTATTTCATATTTCATTTCAAAACATCCTTTAAGAATTTTCCAGTATAACTTTCTTTTACTTTAGCCACTTCTTCTGGAGTTCCTTTAGCAACTATTTCTCCACCAAAATCTCCACCTTCTGGGCCTAAGTCTATTATATAATCAGCAACTTTAATAACATCTAAATTATGCTCAATAACTATTACAGTGTCACCATTATCAACTATTTTATTTAAAATCACAAGTAATTTTTTTATGTCATCGATATGAAGACCTGTAGTAGGTTCATCTAATATAAACAAACTTTTTCCAGTAGGCTTCTTTTGAAGTTCTTTAGCTAGTTTTACTCTTCCCGCTTCTCCACCGCTTAAAGTAGGAGCACTTTGTCCTAATTTAATATAAGAAAGCCCCACATCACTTAACATTTGTAGTTTAGCTTTAACTTTAGGGATATTTTCAAAAAATTCTAAAGCCTCTTCTACGCGCATTTCAAGTACATCATAAATACTTTTACCTTTATATTTTATTTCTAAAGTTTCACGATTATACCTAGTTCCACCACATACTTCACATGGAACATACACATCTGGCAAAAAGTGCATTTCTATTCTTTTAACACCATCACCAAAACAAGCCTCACATCTTCCCCCTTTTACATTAAATGAAAATCTTCCTTTATCATAGCCTCTTATTTTAGCTTCTTTAGTATTAGTAAAAACATCTCTTATATCATCAAATACGCCAACATAAGTAGCAGGATTACTTCTTGGGGTTCTTCCTATTGGTGCTTGTGAAATATCAATTATTTTATCTATATTCTCTAATCCTTTTATTTCTTTATGTTTTCCTGGCTTTAATTTGTTTTTATATAAATTAGAAGATATAGCTTTATATAAAATTTCATTTACTAGACTACTTTTACCTGAACCTGATACACCAGTAACACAAATAAATGTTCCTAATGGAAATTTGACATTTATATTTTTTAAGTTATTTTCTTTAGCACCCTTTACTTCTAAATATTTCTTATTTCCTTTTCTTCTTTGTTTTGGAACTTCTATTTTAAGTTCACCTTTTAAGTATTTTCCAGTTAAACTATTTTCGTTATTCATAACTTCAGTTGGTGTACCTTCTGCCATTATATAGCCACCATGTTCTCCAGCACCTGGACCAATATCTACTAAATAATCACTAGCTAGCATTGTATCTGTATCATGTTCAACTACTATAAGGGTATTACCTAAATCACGCATTTTTAACATAGAATCAATTAATTTTTGATTATCTCTTTGATGTAATCCAATACTTGGTTCATCTAAGACATATAAAACACCAGTTAATTGTGAGCCAATTTGAGTTGCCAATCTTATTCTTTGTGATTCACCCCCACTTAATGTAGAAGCTGTTCTATTAAGGGTTAAATACTCTAAGCCAACATTTATTAAAAATGATAATCTTGAATTTATTTCTTTTATTATCAATTTACTTATTTCTTCTTCTGATTTATTTAAATTTAAATTATCAAAAAACTCTTTTAAACCTTTTATACTTAATTTAGTTACTTCATATATATTTTTTTTGCCAACCAAAACTGATAATACTTCATTTGAAAGTCTTGCTCCATTACAAGTTGGACAAACTAACTCCGTCATATATTGCTCTATCCACTCTCTAATCCAAGTACTTTTAGTTTCAACATATCTTCTTTCTAAATTATTAATAATTCCCTCATAAAAGTCCTTTGTATTTCTAGTATTACCATTTTTAGCTTTGTATTTAAATTCTATTAAATCTTTACTTCCATATAAAAGTATATCTAATTTTTCTCTAGGTATTTGCTTTACAGGAATAGTCATATCAATGTCATAATATTTACAAACAGTATCAATTTGTGTATAAATTATATTACTAGGATCATCTAAATTAATTGCGACAATAGCTCCTTCTATTAATGATTTATTTTTATCTGGTATAACTAAGTCCTCGTCTATTTTATATTTTACACCTATACCTTTACAATCAGAACATGCACCAAACGGAGCATTAAATGAAAACATTCTCGGTTCTAATTCTGGGACACTAAAATCACATTCTGAACAAGCATATTGCTCACTCATTAATATTTCATCACCATTTATTACATCAATTAAACATTTTCCTTTAGATAAACGAGTAGCTACTTCTATTGATTCATATAGTCTGCTTCTAATATCTTCTTTAATAACTAGTCTATCAATTACTACATGAATTTGATGCTTTTTATTTTTTTCTAATTGTATATCTTCCGTTAAATCATGTTCAACTCCATCAATTCTAACTCTAACATATCCTTCTTTTCTTAAATTATCTAATAAATCTTTATGAGTACCTTTCTCTCCATGAACGACTGGACTCATTACCCTAATTTTAGTACCAATTTCTAAATTCAAAATTTGTGAAGTCATTTCTTCTATGCTTTGACTAGTTATAGGCTTATGATGATTAGGGCAATATGGAACACCAATTCTCGCATATAATAGTCTTAAATAATCATATATTTCAGTTACTGTTCCAACCGTACTTCTAGGATTTTTATTAGTTGTTTTTTGATCAATACTTATTGATGGACTAAGACCTTCTATACTATCAACATCTGGTTTTTCCGTTCCACCTAAAAATTGACGAGCGTATGCACTTAAACTTTCCACATATCTTCTTTGACCTTCAGCATATATTGTATCAAAAGCTAAACTACTTTTACCTGAACCTGATACACCAGTCATTACTATTAATTTATTTTTTGGTAACTCTATATTTACATTCTTTAAATTATTTTCTCTTGCACCTTTTACTATTATTTTATCCATATAAATCTTTCCTTTACAAATTACTATGTTATTATAACATACACGAACATTAGTTGCAATACAAATTTCAAAAACAAAGTTTAATCATTTCTATAGTGTTTATATTATTTGTAAAATTTATCATAAAAAAGTAAAATTAGTTAGGGTAAAATTTAAAATATATAAGTTGTTTTATAGATTTTTAAAATTAAAAGACTATTAACAAAATTTACTTTGTCAATAGTCTTAAT
>JALELF010000013.1 GCA_022771715.1 Bacillota bacterium | reverse complement strand
AAACATTAGTTTTAAATCAAATAAATGGCTTTTTCGAATCAATAAAAAACAACTCTTTAAATCCTCTAGAAGCTTTTAAAAATTCTGTCATTGATAACTATAGTGTTACTTTAGTAATATGGCTTCTTGGCATTTCTATAATAGGTTTACCAATAATAATATTATTATTTTTTTCTAAATCTTTTATTATTGGATTTACTATAGGTAACATTATAATGAATTATAAAGTAAAAGGATTACTTATATCTTTAATATATATTTTCCCACATCATATAATCAATATTTTATTATATACTATATTAATTATATATTCATTAGCTTTATCAGTTAAATTAATTTATAGTATTTTTAAAAGAAAAAGTATTGATTTTAAACCAATTATTAATAAATATTTGTACATACTATTAATATGTATAGTAGGATTTTGTTTAACCTCATTATACGAAGCATTTATAATGCCAAAACTTATTAATTTAATATTACCCGTAGCATAACTTTTATTTTACTTTTTTTAAATATATGGTAAAATATATAGTGAAAGTTGGGATAAAAATGAAAAAAGTAGTAGTTGGAATGTCAGGTGGCGTAGATAGTAGTGTTGCTGCTATTATACTTAAAGAACAAGGATATGAAGTAATTGGATTATTTATGAGGAATTGGGATAGTTCACTTAACAACGATATTCTTGGGAATCCTGATTTAAATAATAATATTTGTCCTCAAGAACAAGACTATAATGATGCATTAGAAGTATGTAAAAAATTAGATATTCCTTTACACAGAATTGATTTCGTAAAAGAATATTGGGATTACGTATTTACATATTTCTTAGATGAATTAAAGCTTGGTAGAACACCAAATCCTGATATAATGTGTAACAAATATATTAAATTTGATTTATTTATTAAAGAAGCTAAAAAGCTAGGTGCTGATTATATAGCAACTGGTCACTATGCTAGACTTAAAGATAATCATCTTTTACGTGCTGTTGATAGAAATAAAGATCAGACTTATTTCTTATCACAATTATCTAATAAGCAGCTAGAGAATGTATTATTCCCTATTGGAGATTTAGAAAAGCCTAAAGTAAGAGAAATAGCTGCTAAATACGACTTAATAACTGCTAAGAAAAAAGATTCTACTGGTATATGCTTCATTGGAGAAAGAAATTTTACAAATTTTTTAAAAAATTATTTACCTAATCAACCAGGAAAAATTGTAAACATAGAAAATAATGAAATTCTAGGAGATCATATTGGTTTAATGTACTATACAATAGGACAGAGAAGGGGACTTAATGTTGGTGGCACTGCAGATAAAATGTTTGTTGTAGGCAAAGATTTAAACAAAAACATTCTATATGTCGCACTAGGAGAAGATAATGAATATTTGCTTAGTGATGAAGCGATAATTGATAATATTAATTGGATTAGTGAAAAAAAGCCACTTAATTGTACAGTTAAATTTAGATATCGTCAAAATGATGTTCCTGTTGAACTTGAATATAATAGTAATTTTATCACTGTAAAATATAAGCAAAAATGTAAATCAGTCACTCCTGGACAAGCTTGTGTATTCTATTTAGATGAAGAATGTCTAGGTGGAGGGATTATCAAAGAAGTTAGAAAAAATGGCCAAAAGTTATGGTATTTATAAAAATTCTATTTTACTTTTACTTTACACTTGACAATTGACAGTAGTGTGGTAAAATGATAATAGGAGGTTATCATAAATGGAAAAATTAAACGAAATTTTACATGAATTAGGTATATCTAAAGTTAAATTGGCAAAATTTTTAGGTGTATCTAGACAAATGATATACAATTATTTAGAATTAGATGATATTAATAAATGGCCAAAAGATAAAAAAGTTTTACTTTTAAATTTATTAGGAATTAAATCTGTTGAAGACATTGAAAATATAAAAGTTGATACAGATTATATAATAAACGTTGAAACAAGAATTAACAGTTTATTTACAAATTCTCTTGGAACTAGTGGAATTAGTGAGACAAACTCTATATTCAACGGTATGAATAAAAAAAAGGCCGAATTATTGAGAAATATAATAGATTTAATAAAAGAAAAATTAGACGATGATTCTGAAGAAGGATATATAACTATTAAGTATTTATATCATTATTTGCAATCAATTGATAACGCTAAAGAGCTTAAATACATTTTAGGATATGTAAGTAAAGCTACTGGCTTTGTTAAACCGTTAGAATTTGCATTCGATGAAGAAGAACAGTTCATTTTTGAAAGTATTATGTATTCTGCTATGACATTATATACTAATGGTGGCGCGTCTAAAGCAAAATTAGCTGAATCACATCGTCGTTTTGTAACACAAATTGAACATAAATTAGAAGAAAAAATGAGCAGAACTTTAGAATTAAATACTATTAAAGTACAAGCTTTAAAAGAATTAGGTTATACTGAAATAAATGAAAATAACGCTACTGAAGTATTTGAAAAAATAGCTGAAATTCAGTCTAGAAAAGTAAGTAATTAAACGTATTTTATGCGTTTTTTTAATTTTTATACAACTTCCTACAATTTATATTATGTTAAATTATATTAACTTTAAAGTTTTACTTTATAATTATATATCTATTTTGCTTTTTTAACGCATTCTAACACATTTTTATATGTTTTTATGGATAATTATATATCTCGATTTGTTTTAAGTTGTCTTTATGCCTTATTTTGAATATTTTTACAACTTCTAAGTTTAATACTCTTTTAAATGTATAAATACTTATAGTTGGTAAATACTATTTATGGGTGATAAATTATGAAAAAGAATAACAAGTCTATGAATACTAAACAATCTAATAAAAATGCAAAAAACAATGTAAAAAGCACTAATTGTAATTGCAAAGATTGCAAATCTAACATGGATTCAGACAATTTAGATTCTAATAAATCTCTATAATTGTCACCAAAAAAAGAGAATTTACTCTCTTTTTTTAATCTAACAAAATGAAACTACTAAACATTATTAACCCACCTACTATCATAAATATAGCACTAAACAAATATCTTTTATATTTAGTAGTAGCTGGTAATATTTCATATAATGATATATATAACATTAAGCCAACTATAAATGCATATATAAATCCTAATATATTAGTAGTTATATACTTACTAAGTATCAATCCTAAAACAGCCCCTAAAGGTTCAGAAAGTGCAGATATAAGTAATAGGGTAAATACTTTTTTCTTGTTTTTAGTCGAATAATATAACGGTACTGCTATACTTATCCCCTCTGGTATATTATGTAAAGCAATTGCTACTGCAATTTTAATACCTAAATTAGAATTATTGTTAGCTGTTATAAAAGTAATTACACCTTCTGGTATATTGTGCATTATTATTGAAAAAAGTGATACTAACCCTATTTTATACAGAAAATTGCTATTAGGTACTACTCTATCCATTATTATTGAAAAACATACCCCTACTACTATAAAAATTAATATTAAAATTAGTTTAAAACAAAAATCATTATAAAATAATAAATTAAACGATTCTGGGATTAAATCAAATATAGATATTGTTACCATTACTCCAACTGCAAAACTTAAAGAAGCATTAATTATATTGTCCTTATATTTATAAGGTAAATATATAACTAAATAACCTACCATAGTAGCAAATCCAGCTAAAAACGTAAGAATAAAACTATTTAATACATTCATATTGTCACCTAAATAATTTTATGAAATGAAAGATATTTTTATAATAAAAACAACCAAATTTTATCTTGGTAGTTTTATTTATATATTTTTTTATAAACTTTGTTTTTTTCATTACTTAATGAATCATTATCATTTATTAGATAATTTAATTTTATTTTTTCACTATTAAGATCATCTATAAAGGTTTCAAATTCTTCCTTGCTTTTTGAAATACTATCAATTTGCTTATCTATTTCCATAATTTTTTCGTCTATCGAATTAATGTTTTTAAGTATATTATTTTTCTTTAAAGAGCCGCCAAATACTTTTTTCTTATAAGTATAGTTATTAATTGATGAAATAGTGCCACTGAACGCTAAAAATAAGCCAAGCGCAGCATATAATAAACTGTTAGCCTTTATAAGGCATATAATTGCTGGTGGAAAAAGCAACAATAAAGGTGAAATAATTTCAAAAATTATATTAATAAAATAATTATTATAACCATCTCTTAAAGTATACTTATTAGAAGTTTACATAAATCTCATTTCAGCTAGACTAGCTAAATTAGCGCTCATATTTTTAGTTATTTTTTCATTTTTATATAATAATTCATCAATTTTTTTAATTCTATTGTTTATTTTTTTTAAAGTAGTACTATCCATAAACCCTCCATAATTTACCTTTTTAATAAACTTAACTCTTGCTTTTCTTTCTCCCCTACTCGTTTTGATTCTTTTATTTTTTGAATAGTTTTATTAAATATCCAATCATCTAATTTATTATTTAATAAATAATTATATGTTTTATCTTGATACTTTACATAACAAGTAGAAATTAACCACGCTACGCTCATTTTTACATAATACTGTTCACATGATACGTTGTCTGCTATGTCAAATAATTTGTCAATATACTTGTCATTTACATAATAGTTATTAAGTAAAACCAAAGCAACTCTTATTTTCCAACCATCATTACTTGATAATAAATCATTAATATAAATAAAACCTTTATCTAAATTTCTTTTAAATATTTTTAAATTAGCACACATTAAATCACAAGTAGCCCAATTGTCAATATATTTAAAGAATCTATCCAAATAGAATACAGTATCATCATAATTTCTTAAATATCCTATAACCAAACCATGAATGGTTCTTTCTTCGTAAGTTTTATGAGTATTAGCTTTAAAAAATCCTTGGTAATTATATTTGCTGATATCTTTTGCTATTGATTTTAATTTAGGTGTTTTAACACCTATTAAGTCATCTTCTTTTGTTAATTTTGCATGAAAGTTTTTATATTCTATGTCTTTTAATGAATCTAAATATTCAAGAAATTTTTGATAATTTTCTTTATTCCATTTTATATCAAAATTCATTTCAATTTTCCTAAAAAACTTTCTCCAATAACTGGCATATCTACTTTAAAGTTATCAGCTATAGTAGCACCAATACTTGCAAATGTTTTCAAATTTTCAAGTCTTTTTGCTTCTTTAAAATTCTTATTATATATGAAAACTGGTGTATTTTCTCTTGTATGATCAGTACCTTTATAAGTTGGATCATTTCCATGATCAGCAGTAATAATAAGTAAATCATCACTTCCTAAATTATCAATAATTTCTGGTAATCTATTATTAAAGTCCATTAAAGCATTTTTATACCCTTCAACATTACGTCTATGACCATATTTTGAATCAAAATCATTTAAATTGGCGAAACATAAACCATTAAAATCTTTATTAAGAGTATCTAAAATCTTGTCAACTCCATCCATATTATCTTTTGTTTTAATGATTTCAGTAACACCATTGTTATTAAATATATCAGCTATTTTACCAATTGCTATAACACTTAAATTAGCTTCTTTAAGACTGTCTAATACAGTTTTGCCACTAGGATCTAGTGCATAATCGTGACGGTTTGGTGTTCTTACAAATTCGCCTGGCTTACCAATAAATGGACGAGCAATAACTCTACCAACTTTATATTTATCATCCAATGTCAACTTTCTTGCTATTTTACATATACTATATAACTCTTCTAATTGAACGACCTCTTCATGAGCAGCTATTTGTAAAACTGAGTCAGCTGAAGTATACACGATAATTGCGCCCGTTTCCATGTGTTCGCGTCCTAATCTTTCTATTATTTCAGTTCCACTAGCATCACAATTACCAATTACTTTTCTGCCAGTTTCACGTTCTAATTCAGCTATTAATTCTTCAGGGAAACCATTTAAAGTGAAAGTCTTAAATGGTATTTTAGTTTCAATACCCATCATTTCTAAATGACCTGTCAAAGTATCTTTACCATTACTGATTTCTTCTGCTTTAGTGTAATAAGCAATAGTTTTATCGTTTTTATCAAACATTAAATTATCTAAACCTAACTTATTTAAATTAGGAAAATGTGTATTAGTTTTTTCAATAATATGTCCTAATGTATTAACGCCTACATCACCAAATTTAAAAGCATCTTTTGCTTCTCCAGCACCTACTGAATCTAATACAACTAAAAATATTCTTTTATACATAATTTATTCCTTTCTAGCATGAGGATGAAACTTATCGTAAACATCCCTTAAATGTTTATTTGATACATGAGTATATATTTGTGTGGTTGATATGCTTGAATGTCCTAAAAGTTCTTGAATGCTTCTTAAATCGGCACCATTATCAAGCATATGTGTTGCGAATGAATGTCTTAAAGTATGAGGTGAAAAGTTCTTTTTAATTCCCACTTCTTTAGCAATATCCTTTAAAATCATAAAGAAACCATTACGAGTTATATGTGGACTTTTTTTACTTGGAAATAAATAATCCGAATTTCTTTTATCTAAAATAACATTTCGATAATTATTTAAATAAATATTTAAAATACCACATGCATATTCCCCTATAGGTACAATTCTTTCTTTAGAACCTTTTCCCATAATTTTAATAGTGGAATTTACTAAATCCAAATCATACATTTTAATATTAACTAACTCTGAAACTCTTATACCACTATCATATAAAAGTTCTATCATTGCTTTATTTCTAAATTCTAAATCATTATTTGGTTTAAAAGATAAAAGTAAATTTACTTCTTCCTTAGTTAAGACTTGTGGCAAATTTTTAGGCATTTTAGGAAGTGATATATATTCTAGTGGATTTTCATCCATTAAATCATTTAATTCAAGAAATCTATAAAATTCCTTTAAACAAGTTATATAATGACTAATAGTTTTTTCACTAAGCTTATTATTAGTTAAATATTTTAAATAGGAATTTATATCTTTATAATTGACATTTAATAAATCTTTCTTTATAAAATTATTAAAATTAACTATTTCTTCTTTATAACTGATTACAGTATTTACACTATATCTTCTTTCAAGTGTTAAATAATCAATATAATCAGAAATATTATCATTCATTATACTCACCCACTATACTAATTATAGCATTAAAACTAGTATTTTACTATATTTTTTGATAAAATATAAATGGTGATGTTATGGAACCATTAGCAATTAAATTAAGACCTAAAAATACTGATGAAGTTATTGGACAAAAGCATTTGCTAGGCACAAATAAAATATTAAAAAATATGATTAATAACAAACGAATTTTCTCAATGATTTTGTATGGTAAACCTGGTATAGGTAAAACAACTATAGCACTCGCTATGGTAAATGAATTAAATTTAAGATATCGTTTGCTTAATGCTGTAATTAATAATAAAAAAGACTTTGATACAGTTATTGAAGAAGCTAAAATGTATAATGGTATCATTTTAATCATGGATGAAATTCATAGACTTAACAAAGACAAACAAGATTTGCTTTTGCCATACCTAGAAAACGGTTTAGTTACTTTAATTGGTCTTACTACTTCTAACCCTTATTTTAAAATTAATCCCGCAATTAGAAGCAGGTGTCAAATATTTGAGCTAAAAGAGCTAACCACTGATGATGTTGTTTTAGGCCTAAATAGAGCTAGTAAAAGTGAGTATTTAAAAGATATCAAAATAGATGATGAAAGCATTTATTTCATTGCTAAAATGAGTAATGGCGATTTAAGATATGCTTATAATTTACTTGAAGTTGCTTATTATTCTTCTTCTAATTTTAATATTGATATTACCCTACTTAAAGATATTATTGGGAAACCTAATTTAATTAGTGATAAAAATGAATCAGATCACTATGACTTACTATCTGCTTTTCAAAAATCTATTAGAGGTAGTGATGTCGATGCTTCATTACACTATTTAGCTAGATTAATTGAAATTGGCGACTATGATAGTATTTATAGAAGAATGAGCGTTATTGGTTACGAAGATATTGGTTTAGCTAATCCTTCTATTGGTCCAAGAATAGTTGCGTGTATTGATACTTGTGAACGCGTAGGATTTCCGGAATTAATTATTCCTCTTGGCGTTATGATTGTAGATATGGCTTTATCACCTAAATCAAATAGTGGCTATTTAGCTATTAATAGTGCTTTAAATGATGTAAGAAGTGGTTTAACAGGACCTATTCCAGATAACATTAAAATCAATACTACTACTTATCTGTACCCACATGATTATCCAAATAGCTACGTTAAACAAAATTATATGCCTGAAAAAATAAAAGGCTATAGATATTATTATCCTAAAAATAATAAATATGAAGAAGCTTTAAAAAATATTTATAACAAACTAAAGAGCACCAAATAGTGCTTTTTTAAATACCTAATAAAAATAATTCTAAACCAGTATCAGCGTCTTTTTCACCGCTTTTTATTTCATAATCTAATGTAGCTAACTTATCTATGTATTCTATTAAAAGCTCATTAGAATAGTTTCTTGAATTTTGAATAGCAAGTTTTACTCTATAAGGGTGAATAGAAAGTGTACTAGCAATATCTTTTTCAGTATATCCCTTATAATATAATAATTTTGATTGCAATATTATTCTAAATTGATTAGCTATTAACACTAAAATTGCAATTGGTTCAGAACCTCTAGAAAGTAAGTCATGATAAATATCAATAACTTTTTCACTATTTTTATTTACAATATAATTTATTAAATCAAAGATATTATCTTCTATATTTTTACTCGCAAACTTTATATCTTCATCTGTTATTACTTTTTCATTAATTTTAAATATTTTTAATTTTTCTATTTCATTTATTAGATTATATGGATTTGTACCTACCCTATTTATAAATTTAGTAATAGTACTAGAATCAATTTTATAGCTTTCGAATTTTTCTTTTACTAAATTATTTATATTTAAAGTGTTACATTCTATAACTGAATTATTATCTTTTAATAATTTATATATTTTTTTTCTTTCATCTAATTTATCAACTTTATCTATAAATATTAAAATTGTAAAATCATTAGTAGAAGATAAATATTTTTCTAAAACTACTGTATCTTCTTTTTTAGAAGTACTTTCAAAAATAGTTGAATTATCAACAATAATCATTTTTTTATTACTGAAAAGTGGTACTAAAGTAGCATCATCAATGATGTCTTTAATTAAAGTTTCAGTATAATCATATCTAGTTACATCATTATCAGTAATATTATTTTTTTCTTTTAATTTTTCTATTTCTTGATTAATTAAATAATCATTTGTTCCATATAAAAGGTATGTCATTATTTATCCCTCTTTATTAAATCTTCATGAACAGATTCTTCTAAAGTATCTAAATCCAATTCTTCTATTCTATCAACTCGACATTTTTCAGCCAATAAGATTGCTTCTATTTTATTTACAGCATTAATAACTTCATCATTAACCACAACATAGTTATATTTTTTTATTTCATTTATTTCTTGATATGCTTTTTTAAAACGTGCTAATATTTTGTCTTCCGATTCTCTATTTCTTTTATATAATCTATTTCTTAATTCTTTCATAGAAGGTGGAAGTATAAATATGCATAAAACATCTTTCATAATTTCTTTTACTTTTAATGCACCTTCTATATCTATTTCTAATATCACATTATATCCTTTATTTAAATACTCTAATACTTTATCTTTAGGTGTTCCATAATAATCATTATTATGAACAATCGCGTATTCTAAGAAGAATCCTTCTTTTATTTTATTTTCAAACTCTTGTTTTGATATATAAAAGTAGTCAACGCCTTCTTTTTCTCCATTAGCAATACTTCTTGATGTAAAAGAAATGGATGGGATAATATTTTCGTTTCTTCTTATTAATTCTTTGCATATTGTTCCTTTTCCTGCTCCACTCGGACCCGATATTATAATCAAATTACCATTATTTTTTACTTTTAGCATATTACCTCCTATATTTAATAATATTATACACTTTTATCAAAAATATTAAAAGAAAAACTGGTTAAAAAACCAGTTAATTTTATATGGTAGTCTGTACGGGTTTCGAACCCGTGAATGCCACCTTGAGAGGGTGGTGTGTTAAGCCACTTCACCAACAGACCATATAGATGGCTGCCTCAGTTAGATTCGAACTAACGCGTCGTAGAGTCAGAGTCTACTGCCTTACCGCTTGGCCATGAGGCAACTTCAATTTATATTATACTTTACTTTTAAAAATAATTCAAGTATTTTATTTCTTTATTTTTAAACCTTCCAAGCCAAATTCATTATATCTTTTTACCCAAATTCTTATAGTTGATGGATACGTAAAATATTTTCTAGCTGCTGGCTTATTTCCATATTTCAAAGCATATTCAACTAATTCAGGAAGTATCCTTTCTTTTTCATCCTTACTTTTATTTTTAAATAATTCTTTCTCATCATTATAACATAATACATATTCAGTTGCCATATTCGCTCCTTTACTTTTAACTATAACAATATTATAAACATTTAGTCAATGTTTTTCAACAAATATTGTAAAAATATTTGCAAATAATAAACATCATAATTGAGTTGTTTCTTAATTATTATTATGATAAAATTAATATAGGATGTGGTAGTATGAATATATTGTTATTAATTAGTTTAATTTTAATTACAACCAGCATTATTCTAATTCTTTTATCATTTTTAATGAAAGATAGTTATACATATAAATTAAACTATAGAGACTCTTATAAATTTGCTATATTAATACCAGCTAAAGATGAATCAAAAGTAATAAGAAATTTGCTTGATAGCATTAATAAACAAGTAAGTAATATGAAAGATACTTATATTATTGTAGAAAGTCTAGATGACAAAACTTGTGAAATTGCTAAAGAATACAAAGCAAAAATTATTCTTAGAAAAGATCTTTCAAAGCAAAGAAAAGGATATGCGCTTGATGAAGCAATTAAAGAAATAATCCATAAACAATATGATTTTTATTTTATATTTGACGCTGATAATATTTTAGAAGATGGCTTTATAGATGAAATGATAAAAACTTACAAAGAAGGATACGATATAGGTGTTGGTTACCGCAATGTTAAAAATAGTGATAGTTTAGTAGCGCTAGCTTCGGGTACAACATTTATAGTCATAGATTGGTTAAATAAAATCAAAAACAGATTAAAGAAAGTAATAGTAATTTCTGGAACTGGCTTTTATATAAGCAGCAATGTCATCAATAAATTAGATGGATATCCATTCCATAGTTTAACTGAAGATTACGAATTATCTTTATATACTAAATTAAATAACATTAGTACTTATTATAATGATAAAGCAATGTTTTATGATGAACAGCCTACTAAATTAGGAGTTTCTATAAAGCAAAGGACTAGATGGGTTAAAGGATTCTTAGAAGCAAGAAAAAATCAATTGAAAAATAATACTTTATTTAAATATAAAATAGGAATAATACCTTATTTATTAATAATTTTAGGAATTATTGTTTATCTTATTAATTGTTTATTCAATATTAAACAATTAATAGTTACTATTTTATTAGTTTATTTACTTTTATTTATACCAACTCTATTTATTCTTATAAAAGATAAACGAATGAATATAAGTAATATAGATAAAATTAAAACAGCTTTTTTTAATCCTATCTTCTTATTTACATATTTGATTTGTTTTATAAAAGCTATAACAACTAAAGACTTAAAATGGAATAAAATTAATCATCAAGAAGAGTTAAAAAAAATAAAGAATTGATTATTTCTTTATTTTTTTAATTATTTTTAATATAGTATATAGACGATAATAAGATAAATTACAAATAAGTTTCAATTTAAAACTAGATTTTTTATAATATATGTTTTTATGCCAATTAGGATAATCTTTTTTAAAGATTAAATTAATTCTATTTAATAATTCTTTATAATTATTTACACTAATAAATCTATAACTAGCGCTTCTAAGTAAGTGAGTTATATATAAATATTCTATTTCTTTTTCATATTTTTTATATAAATCATTTTCTATAAATTTATCTTTAACATTATTCAAAACCTTAAAAATGTCTAATTGTTTTTCATTAAAGGCACTTGTCATAATACTGCTATCCCTTTGAACATAGTAATAAAGGCCTTCATTTAAGAATGATATTTTAGATGTCATTATGGCTAAAGTTGGCATTAAGCATAAATCTTCATATAAAATTTTTTCAGTGAAGTTGTAATCTTTAAATAAACTTTTTCTAACTAGTCTGATTGGTGCCATGGGATAAGATATTATGTAATTTCTTACAGCATCCTCACTATATTTTAGATTTGATTTTAAAATATATTCACTAGTTTCCTTTTTCATTATAGTGTCACAAACTACAATGTCACTATTATTTTTAATAGCGCATTCATACATTTTAGAAAACATTCCATCTTTTACGTAATCATCTGAATCAACAAAACCCACATATTCTCCATTAGCTAATTCTATTCCATAGTTTCTAGCACTAGATAAGCCGCCATTTTCTTTTTTATAATATCTAATTTTAGAATATTTTTTTAAATATTCATTAATTATTTTTTCAGAATTATCTTTAGTACCATCATTAACAACAATTATTTCAATATCTTTAAGTGTTTGATTGACTAAACTATCTAAACATTTTGCTAAATATTTTTCAGTATTATAAACAGGAACAATAACACTAACTTTTATCATAACTCACCTATTCCATCAAATAATTTATACCATTCATTTATAATGATATCAATATTAAAATTTTTTGAAAATTCAAATGCGTTTTGGGATAACTCTTCTAACAATTTATTGTTATTAATTAATTGTTTTAACTTTTCAGCAAATTCATTTTCATTAGAAACTATAAAACCTGTTTTTTTATCTATTACCTCTTCACTACATGATTCGCCAAAATTATACGTTAAAACAGGAAGACCACATGTATTAGCTTCTAATATACTCAATGAAAAACCTTCATATAGCGAAGTTGATAAATAAATAGATGAAGAAAGTAATACTTCTTTAGAATTATTGGTTATTCCTTTTAATTCAATTCTAGGATTATTTTTAATTATTTCTAACGATTTTTCAGAAGGAAGTCCTGGGCCATACAATTCAAAACTCCAATCTTTACATTCTTTAAAAACTTTGTCTACAATTTTTATCATTTCATCTATATTTTTTTCTTTAGAAGAAAGACGTGCAATCGTTACTAATTTCTTATGACTAGATATATTGGGCAAATCTTTTACTTCAAATTTAACTGGATTGTAAATATAAGTGCTATTAGTTAAACCATCTTTTAAAGCATTTTTATATGTTTCTTTAGTAAGCCAAACTAATTTTCCTATCTTTGTTTGATATTTTTTTAACTTATTAATAGCGAATCTATTATTTTCTTTAATATTTTTATATGATGTATGAAAAACATTAACTGTTTTTTTTAAATAGCTATTTGGTATAGAGTCTAGTAATTCGTAATGCGAATTAATAATAACATCAGGCTTTATATCTAATATATAATTCCTAATCATTTGATAGTCTTTTTTTCTTGATTCATTTTGTTTTAATCGTTCTTTTAATAATTTAAAAGATTTTTTTCTTATTATTTGATTTATTCTAACTCTATCCCAAGAATTATTATTAATTGTTATCATTTTAATATTACTAGGCATAGATTCTACATAATTAGAATCACTTTTTCTAGCTGATATTATTGTAACCTCATTTTTTAACGAAAATTTAAGCGCTAATACTTTATTAACACCCCAAATTCCTCCTATTGTAGGACTCTCTAATTGTAAAAAAAGTATTTTCATAAATCACTTCCTAAAACACTATTTAACCCTGTTATAAAAACTAAAATAAACATTGGAAAACTCCAACCTAAAACATGACCAGCTAAATATGCCACAGCAAGTATTGAAAATACACTAGCTAAGCAAAGTAAATTTTCATATTTAAATTGTTTCAATGAATTTATAAGTATTTTTATATTTATAAAAATATATGGTCCAATTAGTATTATAATACCTAAAATACCAAATATAAAAAATTGATAAACATAATCTCTTTCAATATCAGGAATATTAGATGTATATCCTATTCCTAATAAATAATCATATTTATTGTTATTTAAGCTTATAATTCTTTTTTCTATATCCTTTTTTAAAACTCTGTTGTTGTTATTTAATGAATTATCTCTATTTATAATATTTATCCAAAACTCTTTATCAAGTGAAACTGGATATATGTCTAAAAAATAATCATTAATTCTATACTCATATTTATATTTATTAACTATTTCTTCTATATTGTCATTATTAGCGTTTTCCGCAAAATATTTAGCTTCATCACTTATTTGAATAGTACTATTATTAAATTTTTCTTTAAAATCAAAAGGAGAAATTACTAAAACAATACTAATAAATACTATAGAAATTATTAAGCTTTTAATATAACCATTCTTCTTCTTTTTATTTGTAATAAAATATAGTAAAAATGAAAATATAGTCATTAGTAAAGCTCCAATTGCTGAAACTCTTGTTCCAACTAAAACCATAACTAAACCTTGAATTAAAACCAATATTAAATTTTTAATACTATTATTTTTATATAATAAATACAAATTAATAGGCATTAAACAAAATAAAATAGCCGATATCTCATTAGCAGAATTAAACCACCCACGAGATGTAAGCATTTGACTATCGCCTTTATATAGAAAAAAGTCAAATATATTATATTTTATAAATTCATTAGTAGAACTATATGAAATAAGTGATAACTTTAAAACATTTAGAATTAATATTGAAAATGTCATAACACTAATTATTATTCTTGACATTTTACAGTAAAATTCTTTATTAAATATATCTTTGTTTTCTAATAATACATATAAAAACATAAGTGGCAATGTATATATCCTTAAAATATAGTAAATTTCCTTAAAAATATTAATGGTTGCTAATGGAAAAAATGATTGATCAAATCTATTAATATTTACAGAATGTAAAAGTAAATAAACCATTAACAGAATTAAATAAAGATAAGTATAATTTTTTCTTTTTTTAATAATTGTCAATATAAATGGTATTGAAACAAGTGTAATCCAAAATAATTCTAATAGTGATATATTATAAAATTTATAATCATAAACTGAAGTATTTCTTAACATATTTAAAATCATAACAAATATCATTATCAATACAGTCAAATATTTAATTATTTTTTCTCTTTTCATATTGATCCCTTCAATTTTTGAAAAATCCTAACTATTTTATACTGTTTTTTATAAAATAAGTAACATAATGTCTTTTCTCTTAAACTTAATTTTTTATAATACTTATTTTTATAAAATTTATTATAATTTTTCTTCATAAAATCAGATATTTTATCTATCATATCAAGTTTATTATATTTATAAAAATTAAGTGCTGCTAAATAAAGCAAATGATAAGTTATTATGTATTCAACTTCATCAGTACAATCAATATTTGATAATTTTTTATTTAAATATTCTACTGCCCCAAAAATATCTTCATATTTTTTAGTATACTTGCTTTTTCGCATCGTTGATTCACTTGAATGAACATAATAAAACAAATATTCATTTAAATAAGATATCTTAGGATTATATTTTACTAGACTAAATATGTGAGACAAATCTTCATATATTCGGCCTTCTTCAAATTTAAAATTATTTTTATCTAAAAAATCTTTTTTATATATTTTATTGCATGGTGATGGATCAGCAAGCAAATATTCTTTTTTAGTAACATTATTTAAATCTTTAACTTGGTATTCTCTATCTTTTTCTATTTTATCTTCATAAACATGATAGTAATTACAAAAACAAATATCTGCATCATTTTGAATAGCTTTATTATACATTTTTTCAAGAAAACTATTATCTATATAATCATCGGCATCTATGAATGCCAAATATTTCCCTTTTGCTTTACTTATTCCATAATTTCTAGCACTACTCTGCCCGCCATTTTCTTTACTAAAACTAATAACTTTATCATAATTTTCTTCATAATATTTAATGATTTCTTTACTACCATCAGTTGAGCCATCATTTATAAGCAAAATTTCATAGTTATCAATTGTTTGACTAAGTAATGAACCAATAGTACGTTCTAAATACTTTTCAGCATTATAAATTGGAACAATAACACTTACTTTAATCATTTAACACCTCTAACATAATCATATATTTTATCGACAATTTCTTTATCAATTTTGGTTGAGAATTTACGAGCAAACAACATATCACTTTTTATTAATTCATCATAGTCATTTATTTTGAATGTATAAGGTTCTCCTCTTGTCCAATCAATATATCTCTGATTAGCTTTATAACTATTATCCTGTTTTAAATACAAGTTATCAAAATATTTTGAATTATAAACAATCGTTTGTAAAAATATTTCGTCACAACAAGATGTATATTTAAATGTCTTTTTAATAAAATCTTCATTTTCTAAAACATAATTAGCAAGATTATGAGTAATACTAAACCAATTAGAGCCATATCTAAATTCTTTTTTTATTTTCTTTACACGATTAATTTTCATTTTTTCTTCTAGTTTTAATAATCGCCACCATATTTTAGAATAAATCTTACTATTGCGGATTTTTCTAACGAATAAGTGATAATATTTGACTCTACTTAAAATTCTTTCTGGTATTTCATTTATATAAGAAAAGTGAACAAATTCCTTACCATTATTGTTTTGAAAAAACTCATGTATTTTTTTCTGAGAAGTAAGTGGTAAATCTACACCAGAAAGTAAATGATAATAATCATATTTATTTTTAGTAGCTTCTTTTAATAGTAATAATTCACATTCTATTTGACTAAATGAAGCCCATCTAACATCTATTCTCTCTGTAAAATATATATTAGATTTTTTTATTAAATTTTTGTAATAATTAAAATCAAAATCTTTTACTTTTTTATCTATATGTATATAAATATCATTATTTTTATCATCTAAAAGCAACAATAACTTTTCTAAAATATAGAAATCATTATGCGCTATTATTAAATATGCATGTTTCATTTTATCCCCTTCTTAATACTAATTTTTTAAATCTATTAATTAAGTTTTTAAATTCATCTGTATTTTTGTAAACTAAAATGATTATTATTAGCGGTAATAATCCACTTATTAATATATTAATTATTAAATCAATTAATGGGCTTATATTAGGTATTATATATAATAGCCCTTTAGTTAAGATAAGCATAATAATAAGTAGTAAAACTTGCTTAAATGCGTTTAAAAAATACTCTTTAGAACTTTTCTTAAATATCTTATTATATACTATCATTGGCTTATTAATTAATGTTGGAATTTTACCAATAAATGTTCCTAAAAATACACCAGCTAAACCTAAATACTTAGCAAGTATAATACTTGCGACTAAATTGATAACAGCTTCTAAAATAGGAAAATATTTGTCTTCATCAAATAAGCCGCCTGCTGTTTTTGTAAGAATTACCGCATAATTTATTCCAAAGAAATAATTATTGATTGATATAATATAAACAACGAACATAGGAAGTAAAAAATCTTTACCAAGCCAAATAGTAATAAAAGGATTAAATATGTTTATAAAACATATAGTTGATATAGCATACATAAAATAACTAAATAAACGTAATTCCTTAAAAACGTTTTCACTTTTTTTACTACTTTCTTTTACAATAAGATTTCCAAAGCTAGCAAGAACATTATTAACTATAGTAGAAATGAAAGAGTTAATAGTATTTAATATTAAAAGATAGTTTGAATATAAACCTACAGTTATAATACCAATCATTTTAGATATTATTAAATTATCAGTTGAATTAACCGCATAGCTTCCTATTTTATGAAAAAATAACGCTTTTATTTGCTTTTTTATGCCTTTTAATTCCTTGTCATCTAAAGGTTTTACATTATTCTCTTTTAGATATGGATATTGTTTATTAATGTAAATATTTACAAAAATATTTTCTAAAATTACAGTTAATGTTTGAATTAATAGATATATAATAAAATTTTTAAAAACAAGCATAACTATTATTTGAAGTACAGTCGTTAAAAAACTAAAAAAGACAGTTATTGGTACAATTGTATAATTTTTCTGATTAGCGTCTACTAAAGTTCTTTTATATGAAAAGAAGTAACTAACAACCATATTAATTAAAAATATAAAGTATATTAATGATAAATTTTCTATTCCAGTTGTATCATTTATTAAGTGAGGTATTAATGGAAGCATTACTAAACCTATAAAAAAGATTATTAACCCTATTGTCCTATACGCTTTTTTATAGAAAAACATTATAGAGTTTATTTTGTCGTAATCATCATCCGCTAATGGTTTGTACAAAGAGAAGGCAATTGCTGATCCTATCCCTAGCTCTGCAAGTGACAAAAGTCCTAACACATTTGAAAGAAGCCCATTTACTCCTAAATATAATTCCCCTATCTGTTTTATAAAAATCATTCTTGAAATAAATCTAAGAATATTTAATATAAATGTATTAACAAAACTACTTATAATATTTTTTATTGAATTTTTTGTTCGCACTATATCACCTAAAATATTATATCATAATCATTAGATTAACCGCAACCAAGCATTAAATAAAAAAGAATATTTTATTTTTTAAAATATTCCTTATACTTTTTCTGATTTTCACCAGTGAAACCAATTAACAAATTATTATTTTTTTGATATGCTTTATTCATTACTTCTTCAAAAAACTCTTCTTTATTTTTAGTATAACCTAAATAATATACTTTTTTCTTTGTAGTTATTCCTTTTAAATATGTCCCCACATAAATTCCATTAATTCTTCTTTTTTCATTATATAACCAAACAAAATCATCATAATTAAATACTAATAAACCATTTAAATTAGATATTATGTATTTATCAGTTAAATATACGTTAGGATACTCTAAGGTAGTTTCTTTAGCTAATTCACTTTTTATTTCATTTATATCATATTTTCTCATTCTAACTTTCGAATTTATTGTATTAACAAGATTGATTATAAATAACACTAAACTAAATATTATTAGTCCTACACCTACACCCACAAAAATAGCAGATACTGTTGTATAAGGTGTTAGTGTTTCATCAAGATAACATTCTCCCACATAGTCATTAAGATTAGCTGAATTAAGAATATTTTCATTGTATTCCTTATTGTAAGAAGATATTGCTAATTCTTTTATATCATCCGGTATTTTAAATATATACCCTTTTAATTCATAACTAAAATTTTCATTATCTTGTTTATACAAATCTTCTAACTTCTTATATGTTTCTTCAGTTATTCTAGCTATATAAAGATAATTATCTTCATCTGATACAAAATAATAATAAAGAGAATCACCTTTCTTAGCAAAAGAAAATAAGCTTGTTATATTTAATTTTACATATTCATTTTCTTTATCTAAATTATTCGTAATCAATTCGTGATAATCTTTAGGTGTAAGAGATCTATCTCTATCAATATAAGCACCTATACAAATAAATACAATAGCGGCAATCAAAGAAATTAAGCAAATCAAGCTTCTTTTTCTATTTGGTTTAATTATTTTTTTTATTTTATTACTATCCATACAAACTCCTTCTAAAATACTAAATACATTATACAATATAATTTTATTTTTGTTTAGTGCTTTTTATCAAAATTTTAGTAATGATTAATTTTTTTACGTTCTTCCTCTTTCATTATAGAATTCTATAATTTTCTTATATAATTTTTCTGTTTTTTTCAAGGAACTTAAATTTACATATTCATTTTTTTGATGTGAAGTATCAGGACCAGGACCTAATATAATAAAATTTTTATCAATATAAGATCCTTCAGTTAAATAACATTTTGTTTTCTTTTTTGATGAAATTCTTTCCAAGAATTTTATATCATTTTTATTAATTTTAGGTTCAATACTTTGTTTTATCGTTAGTTTAGAATTATAGTTTTTTAATAAACTTTTAATTTCTTTTATTATACTTTTTAAATGACTTGCTAAAGCTATTCTAAAGTCTACACTAATTTCACATTTCCCAGCTACAGAATTGACTGATTCCCCTCCTTTAATCATTCCTATATTCATTGTTGTATAAGGAACTTCAAAATCCGATACTATTTCTTGTTTTATTTTGCTTTCATAATAATTTTGAATATCATTAATAAATTTAATGCTTTCGTAAATTGCACTAATTCATTTGTCTGGAGTTGAAGAATGACACTTTACACCATAAAATTCTATTTTTAATTCTAAAACACCTTTTGTTCCATAAATTGGTGTATTGTCTGTTGGCTCTCCAATAATAACATTTTCAGCTGTAATAAACTCTTTAATATTTTTTATTCCAGCAAAACTAATTTCTTCATCGCTTGTGAAATAAAGTGCTAATTTATTTTTGTTTAGATCTAATTTTGAAACAGTAGATAGGATTGCTGCTAAACCGCCTTTCATATCACAAGCACCAAGTCCAATCAATTTATCTTCATATTCCTGAAGAATAAATGGATTACCATCCCATGATTCATAGTTAACTGTATCTGTATGTCCAATGAATCCAATACTTGGTGTTTCACTATTATACGCAATTAAGCATTTATTAATTCTTTTAACATTAAAGTCGTATTTCTTTAAATAATTTTCAATAAAGTTCATAATTTCCTTATTTTGACCATCTTTAATAGTATTATAGCTAACTAGCTTTTTTAATATTTCTTTTACATCCATAGTTTTTTTCCTTCCTATTAAAAATTTTATATTGCTTTAACCATTTTTTTAATTTTAAATAAAAAATACAGGGATAATTTTAAACCTGTATTCTTTTTATATATTAATTATTTCATACAGGTATAAGCAATATAAAAACCACTTATACCCATAATCGAAATTACTATCGATATGTATAAGTGTTACCCATATGATGCCATGCATTATTAATAATTGTTTTTCTCATATAAATAACATCCTTTCATTTATTCACAAACAACATCATAGTAACATATCTACTTATATTTGTCAATTATATGGTAATTTACATTTTTTATAGTTTTTAGTTAATAACTATATTTTTTATCAAGCATTTTTATTACTTTGTTATCCTTTTTTTAATTATTTTTAACTAAACTATTGTCAATCTTTAAATTATATGTTATTATTAATATGTTGTGGCGACGTAGCTCAGCTGGCTAGAGCACTCGGTTCATACCCG
>JALELF010000011.1 GCA_022771715.1 Bacillota bacterium | reverse complement strand
TGCAAATAATTATTAGTTTTATTTTCTTCTATATTAATAATGTTATTCATAATAATCTCCATTATTTATGATTTGCCTTAAATTTTCAAAAGCATCATTTTCTAGAAGTTCTAAAGAGCCAGCACAATAATTATCATAGTTATCTCTTAAATATTTAATAATTTGTTCATCAGTTAAATTATTTGAAAATTCATTTTGATACTGATAGAATATAGTGATTAAAGTATCTAAATTATTTACGTAATCATCCATTATATAAGAAGAATCGTAAAACTCATATATGAGTTTATTTATAGTCCCACTACCAACTTCTATTCTTCCTAAATCTTTTAGTGTTTTGTTTTTAGTTTGGATTAATTGTAAAGCATCTTTTGTAGTTAATGACAAATTCTTTTTAATAGTTATACTGTTAAAATTTAAAATTTCTTTTAAGGCTAAAGAATTGTTAGTTAAAATTAGTTCATTAAAATCATTCATGATATCACCCATATATTTAATACACTCGTTTAAAGCAAATTACAAGACTTGAAAAAAATCGAATTTTGTGGTAATATAGTAGTAGTTATTGATGGTGTAAAAGCTGAAACAAGTAAATATAATTATAATGAAGATACAAACACTTTAACAATTAATCTAGACGATATTGCTTCTAGTGGTAGCACAACTATTGAATTTAAAGTGACAAAAAAATAAAGTCTTATCATATAAGACTTTTTAATTTACATTGTTTTTCAAAATATCTTTCGTTAGAAGTGTTAAAAGCAAAAAAAAATGCCTGATGGGCAGCGTACTTAACATACGCTTAGCATTTAGCTACCATAACCAGGTCTTGTAAATATATATTAACATAAAATTTATTCAATGTCAAACATTCTCACACATATTATAAGAAATTTTTTCAGTTCTTCCTTTAACATTGTAACCTGGAAATAAACTAATTCTAAAATTATTATCTTTTAAAACAGGAACTACTGTCTTTACTATGTTTATATTTTTATAAGAATTATAGAAAGTATTAACAATTAAATCAGCTAATTGAATTCCATAATTAGTAGAAGAATCATAATACTTAACTTTAAAATCACATTTTTCTAGACAGAATTCTGTTTTTAAATATACTTCTAAATTATTTAAATCACCTACTCTTATATTTCTATTATCAATACTTAAAATGAATTCAATATTTTGAATATAATCCATTTCAATAAGTGGTAATATACAATCTTTAAATAACAATTTAACTGCGTAATTAAAAAAGATATTTGATTCTATTATTTCTTTTTTCATGTTTGCTTTTTCAAATATTATAGAACATCCATAAAAAGAATTAATTGTTTGAATACTATTAAATATATTAATTTTTTCTAAATCAGTCATATCATATGATTTTATTTCTTTGTTTAATGGTATATTTCTATTATCTTTTATATTCTTATTTATTCTTTTATATGATGATATTATTTTATTTTTATCTTCAATTAATGTAAAGTATCCACCTACAGCAAAATATTTTGTACTACTATTCTTATGAATAGAACCACTTTCATCTAAATATACATATATTTTCATAAGTCAACTCCTATATTCAATCTAAGATAATTATAGAATATCAAAATTCAAAAGTCAATACAAATGTTCGCTACTTTACACAAAAAAATCTCAAGAAATTCTTGAGATAATTTTTTACATCTTAACGTTTTGAGAATTGTGGAGCACGACGTGCTGCTTTTAAACCTGGTTTCTTTCTTTCTTTACTTCTAGGATCTCTAGTAATAAATCCAGCTCTTTTTAAAATTTTTCTGAAACTATCTTCTTTATCTTCATTAACTTTATCATAATCTAATAAAGCTCTAGTAATACCTAATCTAATAGCTCCAGTTTGTCCAGTAAATCCGCCACCATTAACTTTTACATCAATATCAAATGTATCTGCAGTATTTGTGATAGTTAAAGGTTGTTTTAAATCCATTACATTAGTTTCATATGGAAAGAATTCTCTAACATCTTTACCATTTACTGTTATTTTTCCTGTTCCAGGAACTAATTTAACTTGTGCTACAGAAGATTTTCTTCTACCTGTACCAATAAATACTCTATTTTTTTCCATTTAAAACTCTCCCTTATATTTCCATCTTTTTAGGCTTTTGTGCCATATGAGGATGTTCACTGCCTTCATATACAAATAATTTTTTATACATTTGACGGCCTAGTCTTCCTTTTGGAAGCATTCCTTTTACTGCTCTTTCAATCATTTCTACTGGATAATTTTCTTTCATTTCTTTAGCTGTTCTTTCTCTTAATCCACCAGTATAACCACTATGGTTATAGTAAATTTTATCGTTAAGTTTGTTACCTGTTAAATTAACTTTAGAAGCGTTAATAACGATAACATTGTCGCCACAATCTACGTGTGGTGTAAAAGTAGGTTTATGTTTTCCTCTTAGAATATGTGCAGCTTTACTAGCTAAACGTCCCAAATTAGCTTCTTCTGCATCTAAGACATACCAATTACGAACTACTTCTTCTTTCTTTTGCATGTATGTGTTTTTCATATAAATCCTTTCCTATATTACTATTCAAACTTTCCCAGGGTTTGGTTTTGCAATATATAAAATGTACCGATATAAATATTACTAAAAAAAGCAATATTTGTCAACTAAAATATATGCTTTTTCTTTATTTTTTATTTATTTTGCGTCAATAACTCCATAGTTTCCATCTTTTCTTCTATATACAACAGAAGTTTCTAATGTTTTATCATCTTTAAACACATAGAAGTCATGATCTACTAATTCCATTTGCAAAATAGCTTCTTCTCTACTCATTGGTTTAGTTTCAATTATTTTTTCTTTAACTATTTTACCTTTTGTTTCTTCTTTCTCTTCTATTTGATAATCTATATTAAATTCTGGCAATCTTACTTTATTTTTTTTCTTTTGTATTTTAGTCTTGTTTTTTCTAATTTGTCTTTCTAATTTGTCAACAACTAAATCAATTGCCTCATACAAATCTTTACTTCTTTCTTCTGCTCTAATAACAGCATTCTTTATTGGAATAGTAACTTCAACAATTTGTTCAATTCCTCTAATTCTTACTAAAATGTTAGCGCTTATTTCTTCTGGATTTTCAAAATATTTATCTAACTTTCCAACTTTCTCACTAACATAACTATCAATAGCAGGTGTTATTTTGATTTTTTCACCACGCATTTTTATTTGCATATAATCAAATCCTTTCTATATTTAAATTATAGCAAATTTTTTTATCTTTTAAAATATATATGTTTAAATTCACATAATTTAAGACAATTTAAAAAAGTATTCATTTGAATACTTTTACTTTATTATTTATTGTTAACTCTGGTAAATTATTGCTTAAATATCTTTTTAAAACAGTTCTATAAAAAATCATATATAGTGGAATATTATTCTTATTCATGTAATCAATAACTTCCATTTTATCATTTTCTGTTACTTGATATTCTGTACCGTTTACTAACAATGTATATTTTTCTTTTAATATTTCTCTTTCTTTTAGAATGGCACTATTATTACATTTACTTATAAATCTTCTAACTAAAACAAATTCTCTTTTTGATAAATTATTTTTATAAGAATCTTTGGTAAAGAAATTTGATAACTTATCAAAAGGAATATTAGTAATCATATAATAATCAATAATATCAAATGGTCTTTTAGTTTCATCATCTAACTCAATACCATTTACTATACCATCTTTGATTTCATTTAAAATATTAGTTATAATAACACTTTTTTTAGTGTTTTGGTTATCAATTGTTTTTATAAGTAAATCATATAATTCTCTATTATATTTTTTAACAATGTTAACACATCTTTTAAAGTTTTCATATGATATTTGATTTTGTTCGCAAAATAATTTTATACTATTAAAATTACTATTAATATAACTTTGAACTAATTTGTTACATAAATTTAATTTTTCTTTTTCATACTTTTCTATAATTAATTTTTCTTTTTCTTTTATATCTTTATTACGTATCTTTTTTATATAAGCTTTTACTTTAGATAATTTAATAGTTAATTCTTTTTCTAAATTTTTAACTTCTTCGTTAGTTAATTGATATAAATCTTTATGGTTTGAAATAAACTCTGATATTTTAGATGAATTTAGATTTTCTACTAAATTATTTTCATATATTTCTCTAGCAAAATCTTCTAAATTACTACTAGATAGTAATATGGTTAAATATTTATAACTTTTGGCTTTTATTAACGATTTTCTTTTTTTATAATTAGCATAATCTTCTTTTAAAATAAATAAAACATATTCGTGCATTATTTTAGAAAGTGGAACTTGTTTTTCTAAATCAACAAATCCATTTTCTTCATAACTATTAAGTAAATTTGAAAACTTTTTATAATATTCGATTAATGCTTTTTTGTATAACTCTACGTCTTCTTTTGATGAATATTTTCTTATATAGTTTATAGCTGATTCTATGTAATTAACATCACCGTTTACAAATTCATTAAATTCATTTTTAATTTTGCTCGCTACTAAAGTATTTCTTTCTCTTTTTTTAGCATGATACAAATATACTTTCTCATCGTCTATGTTTTTTCCAAAATATCTATTCATGTAATAGACAATATCACTATAATTAAACTGTTTATTTTGTTTTTCATCATAGTATGTACTTTTTTTACCAAAATTATCAGACATAAATATAGCAAATAATTTTTCAAATAATTCTTTATCTTCCATAACTTTCCCCCTAAAACAAAAAGATATTATATATTTTTAATATCTTTCTGTCAAATTAATCCTGCTTCCTTAAGAATATTGTATATACAAGAATAACTACGTGTACCATAAAATTTAACAAATTTTCTAACACTAGCATGGCTTCTTTTATACAAACTGATTATTTTATTTTTTTCTTCTTCACTCATTTTATTAGCGGGTATTTTATTTTTATTACCGTGCTCTAATGATATTTGATCATTAATTATTTCTTTTTTTAACTTAAGTAAATACTTAGGATGATAATTAGTTATTTGCGCTATTTCTTTATAAGTTAAAAAGGTTTCATTGTTTAATGTTTTTTTGATAAGATCAATAGCTTGTTCTTTTCTATTCATAATATCACCAATATTATTGTACAAAAAAAGTAACATTTATGCAAGATAAATATTACTTAAATTTACTAAATTTTTTTTGTTTTATGATTTTAATTTCATCATGAAAATTATTTTTAATTGTTTTACTATTTAACATTAATGATAAATATATTATTCCACCTACTACACTATAAATAATAATGACCATAATACATTTTAATTTACTTAAGTTAGTTATCGGAATTAAATATGATAAACCATACAAGCATGCATACATAATTAGTCCTGATAGTACTGATAATAATAGTATTTTTAAAATAATTTTGAAATCAATTTTGAATTCTTTTTTTAGCGTTATTAAATTAAGAATAATCGATATTAAATAACTCAAAATAGTAACTGTTATGTTTCCATAATAAGCAGGTAAACCTAAATTATTAAATAATAAAATAAATGGAACATTCATAATAATTTTAAACATAATACCAACTATTAAACTGAAATAAGCTTTTCGGTAACTATTAACTGACTGCATAATTACATTTATGTTAGTAAATAAGCCACTTAATAAAGCTGTAAAAATACTATAAGTAAATACTTTAATACCTAAGCTATTATTACCATAAAATACAGTCCATACTGGGCTTGCTAAAAAGCTTAATCCTAACACCATAGGAATAACTAACACTAGAAGTATTGATACAGTTTTTATAACTTTATCGCTAATTGCTTTATAATTTCCTTTCGTATAATCATCAGTTATATTAGGGAGTAAACTTGTAGCTATTCCGGCTGATATTGATGTAACAATCATATTTAACTTAGCACCCCATGTCGATATACAACTCATTATATATTCGGCATCTTCTACAGCAAAAGAAGCTTTATTTACCAAAGTTTTAATAACTGTAAACATGTCAATAGAATTATATAAAGAAACAATTATACTAAGCATTACAAAAGGAATAGTACATTTTATTAGTTTTTTAGTTAAATAACTATTTGTTATTTCTCTTTCTTCTTCTTTTATTTTGTAATCATTATCTTTTAGTTTTAATTCTATTTTACCTTTTATAAGCAAATATATTATAGCCGCGATTGCTCCTACAGTAGCACCAAATATAGCTACAGCTACAGCTTCTTTTACACCAAACAATTTAATAAAAATATAACTACCTAATACTATTACAATTATTCTAACAAATTGCTCAATTACCTGACTAATAGATGAATGAGTAATATATTTTTGGCCTTGTAAAAAACCTCTCATATTACTTAATAAAGTAACAAAGAATATTGCACTAGAAGATACTCTAATAACAAAGGTAATATCACTTAAAGTATTTCCACCTACTACATTTCCCTTAATCATATAAGCGATATCATAAGCAAAAACATTAAGAATAATGGTTACTATAATAGAAATAATAGAAGTTATTATTAAAGCTACTTTGTAAACTCTTTTTTTAGCATCGTGATAATTTAAAGCATTATATTCACTTACTAGTTTTGATATTGCAAGTGGTATTCCTACAGTGGATAATTGTAAAAATAAAACATATATATTATAAGCATATCCATATAGTGCTCCACCTTCACTACCTATTATTTTATTGAATGGTATTACATATATAATACCTAGTATTTTACTTAAAACAACACAAATTGTAGATATTAAAGCACCTTTGATAAATGTATCTTTTTTCATAATTCACATTCTTTCTAAATTAGATTATATCAAAAAATAGACTATATTTATAGTCTATCTTTTTAAAATTTTTTTAATTTTTGAAAGAAGTGCATGATTATTATAAACTTTTTTATTAATAACATAAGTGTATTCACCAAGTAATTCTCTTACATAGCCATTGAAACCCTTTTTGAATTCATATACGCCATGATCTTTACCATTTTTATCAAAAACATCCATTATTCCATAAAAATTATATCTTCTATAGCCATTATCACAAGCATATTTAATCATTTCCCATTGAATAATATATTGTCCATAATACTGCATATATTCTTCATAACTACCACTTGATAAATAGAATATTTCACCATTTACAAGAACAAACATAGCACACGCTAATGGAATTATATTGCCTTTTTCTTCTTTTAATTTTTTCAACTCAGCGATTTTTTTATCAACATAGCCTAATTCTTGCAAATAATTTTCTCTTTTTTTGTTATTTCCACTTATTTTTTCTATCTTTGTTTCATAATCTTTTCTTTCTTCTAATAAAGTATTTAAATATGCTTCACAATTTAATTCAGCTATTTTAAATACTATATTATCACCAAAAGCTTTTTTCATGTTTTGGTAATATGTGATATCCTTATCTTTAAAACCTCTTCTTAAACAAGTATCTTCAGTTATTTTTTTAAATTCATCTAATTCATCACATGAAATTGTTCTAATATTTAATTTAAATTTATTGATGGTTCTACTAATTATATTTCTAGTGTTTTGTTTAAATGTTTTAAATATTTCTTCACTATTTCTTCCATTAATATCTAATACATAAGTCCATTTTATTTGAACATCTTTTTCACTTTTTGTATATCCTAACTTTTTTAATGATTCAATAACTTTATAATTATTTGAACCATTTTCTACTATTTCGGCAAAGGTATCTCTTTCTACTTCTATAATATTAGGATCAATAGTAAATACGTAACAGTTTTTATTTTTCAAAAATTTGGTTACATTTTCAGTAACAAAATTAAGTAGTTCAAAATCATTATAATCTAATACAAAGCCTTTATATATTGCATACTTCTTATATTTGCGATACATAGATTCAAGTGTGACTATAAATGCCGCAACTAATACATTATTCTTCTTTACACCTAATACATAATTTTCTTTACCTTTTATATCATAATATTTTTTCATAAATGATGTTTGCATAAAATGACTTTGTTCATTTTTAGATGTGAATGAATCTAGTTCTTTTTCAGTTATTTCTATTAATTTATATTTCATTACTATTCTCCTATTTTTATTATTTCTTTGATGTCGCCATCTTTGTATTTAATAGTAAGCTTATCATTGTTTTTTACAAATGGCAAGATAGTTTCATTAACTTTTATAGAAACACGATATTTTTGATTATTAGCTTTTATATAATAATATGTATTCCCATCTATTAAAACATTACTTATTTCATCAATAGTTATTTCTTCTTCTATTAAATTATCACTATCATATTTATTTAAATAGTTTAAAGCAGAAGCTTTTATACCTTCACTCGCATCAGTTACTGTTACTTTTTGATAATCAGCGACATCGACAAAAGCATACATTTTTACTAAACCAGCATTGTCTTTTAAACTCATCAAATAAGTTGGTCTATTGTTTAGGTTAATAAGTAGCGGGAATGATGAAGTATAGGACATTTGCTGTACTTGTCCTAGAGCACTTGCCATTGCTGAATATTCTTCAGCTCCAGGAACTTTATAAAATATGGTTTCTTTTGTTCTTAAATTTGTTAAAATAAAGCCAATATTAGATTCATCTTTAACAATTGATGTTATTCCTGTATATAAATAAATGTCATCATTAAGTGCTAAATAATTGTAACCTTCTGTAGTCATTACTACATTTTTTTGACTAAAAATGGAATTAAAGTAACCATTTATGTATTTTCCCCAGTCATTTACTTGTTCAATAATTAAATCAGCAGAATAAACATGATCAACCCAAGTGGGGATTTCTTCATTTTTATATTTTTTACTTTCACCAGTTATAGGATTTAATATTATTATTCCACTAACATCTTCTTTTAAACCAATTGCTTCATATTTTAGGGTTGGTATTATCCAATAAGGATTACCATCATTATCTATTTCAAAGTTGGCACTACCAAAAATTACAGTTGGATATTTAAATCTTAAATGTCTATAAATATTTTCGTTAAAATAAGCTGATGGCATATATTTCATACCTTTATCTAATTTGACTAATTCTGATTTACCATCAACCGAATTAACTGTAATATAGCCCTTTACACCATTTTTTCGATTAGAAAGCCATTTAATAAAATCAGCATATTCTAATGGTGTTACTCTTATAATGTCATTATTGTAATTAATCTGAGTATACAAGTCAGAGACCGTAAATTGTGATACCAATTCTGGCATTTGTCCCATAACTCTATCCCCTAATTTTTGACTTGAATCTTTGTCTAAAAGAGGTAATGAATTAAAATCTACTTCTTTTATGTCTTCACTAAAATTACCATTTTCGTTAATATTTATTCTATTATGATAAGAATTAGCCATAAATAAAGGTGAATTAAATAAATTAATCATAAAAATTATAAGTATTGTAGCAGGAATTATAAGAAATAAATAGTTTTTCTTGTTTTGTTTGTTAAATTTTTTCATTATAATATTTGGTAATTCTTTAATAGATAATATACTGGTTGCATAATACACAATAACTATAAAAAATATAAATAACCAAAATGTTGGTGCATTTATGTTTATTGGTGGTAAAAATAAATAAAAATTTATTAATCCTATAAAAAATGTAATTATTAGTCTATATATTTTTGTTTTCATGTAATTCTCCTATACTTTCATTTTACCATTTTCACATCTATTACCAAAAGCATCTATTAATGATTTATCAGCATACACACATATGATTTCACAATTATTTGAGCACTTTTTACATTCAAAACCTTTTGTAGTAAAGCTTATATCTGCAATGTTAAAATCAAAATTTATTTCTTTTTTTGAAGCTTGCGCTAAGATAGCTACACCGAGTGCTCCCATTAAATGACTATTTTCATCAACTAATACTTTTTCTCCTATAGCATTTTCAAAAGCTTTAACGACACCTTTATTTTTACTTACTCCACCTTGAAAAACAACTGGGCTTATTATTTTTTTGCCTTTTCCAACGTTATTTAAATAATTGGTTACTACGGCTTTACACAAACCAGCAATTATATCTTCTTTGGAATAACCAACTTGAGCTTTATGAACTAAATCACTTTCAGCAAAAACGGTACATCTAGCTGCTATATTAGTTGGATTTTTGCTTTTTAATGCATAATAGCCAAAATCTTCTACTTCTATACCCAATCTTTTAGCCTGACTAGATAAAAAAGAACCTGTGCCTGCTGCACATAATGTATTCATGGCATAGTCTACTACTACTTTATTGTTTATTAGGATAATTTTAGAATCTTGTCCGCCTATTTCAAAAATTGTTCTTACATCAGGATAAATGGACAATGTTCCAATAGCGTGTGCAGTTATTTCATTTTTAACAACGTTTGCTTTTAAAATTGTACCTATTAATTTTCTTGCACTACCGGTAGTTCCTACTCCAACTATTTTGTATTCATTTAAATTAATTTGTTTTTTTAAGTTACTAAGAACTTGTTTTAATGCTTTTATTGGACTTCCTTCTGTCCAAATATAGGTAGATGCGATTATTTGTTTTTGAGCATCTATTATTACTGCTTTAGTAGAAATTGAACCAATATCAACACCAAGATATGCTTTTTTCATTTATATGTTCCTTTCATATCATTTAATGTTTATTTATTTCAATTTATACCAAAAAATAGATACTTTTAACAATATCTATTATAACACTTATAAATTAATATGTGAAATTATTATTAAAAAAATAACCTTAATAAAAAAAATAATACTTTTTATTAAAAGTACTATTTACTTATTTTCTTAATAAGAGAATGGACGGTTGTACTAGTTTTAATATTAGCGTCATGAATATTAGAAAATAACATTCTATATCCATCGTATTTCTTTAACATTTCGATATCATTAGTATCATTCCCAACCGTATATATATTGTCTGGTCTACCTACAATATTGCATAAAACTTCAATGCCATAATCTTTACGACAATCTTTTCTTATAAAAGCGTTTCTATATAATTTATCAATACATAAATCACTAAAATTATAACTTAATTCATTTTTTATTTTTCTATAATTTTCGATATTTTTAACAAGAACAGCTATTTCAACAATGTCATTATTTCTTCTAGTAATGCCTCTACTATCAAATAAAGTATAATCTAATCCTAATAAATCAATCATTGAAATAATTTCTTTGCATCTATCATTTTCAATACCATTTGAATGTAATAGCTCATTTTTTTCAAAAACAGTAGAACCATCATTGCAAATCAAATAATCATATGGTATATCATACCTATTTATTTCGCCTTTAATAGAGGTATAGGCTCTACCTGTCGCAATAACAAAAGTATTTCCTTTTTCCATATATTCTCTAACTGCTTTAATATTTAAATTAAGTTCTAAACTAGTGGTAACACTTCCATTAAATGTTCCATCATAGTCACTAACTAACATTGACATAATATCACCTGATTAGATAGTTTATCATTAAACAAAAGTTATGTCAAACACCACCAATATTTCCACACCATCTAAGATATATTTTTCTCATGAAATCAATTGGTATAACTGTCATAGAAAGAAGAATCATAATGTTAAATTCTTTAAAAGTTAAGCCTGTTGTTCTAAATATATTACCACCATAATACATTAAATAAATTTGAATTATTATAATCATAAATATGATAGCTAAAAACACTTTGTTCTTGAATAAATTGGAAAACAGATTAAGACGATGTGTTCTAGCATTAAATGCATTAAAAATACCAATAAATATAAATAATCCAAAAAAAGCAGTCATTATATAGATATTATTATCATTCATTCTAAAATAAGAATGTAAAAAATGAGACTTTAAAAAGATAATACATAAAATTGCTGAATATAATCCTGTAAACATAATTTCATCTAACATATATCTATTAATAATTGGCTCATCTTTTTTCTTTGGTAGTTCATACATATACTCTTTTAGAGGAGGTTCGAATGAAAAAGCAAAGCCAGCTAAAGTATCCATAACCATATTAACCCAAAGCATTTGAATAACTGTAATTGGTGTATCTACACCTATGAAAGGGCCAATAATTGATAAGGATACTGCACATATATTAACAGTAAGTTGAAAAATAATAAATTTTCTAATACTTTTAAATATAGTTCTTCCGTATAAAATAGCTTTAGAAATTGATAAAAAATTATCGTCCATTATAACAATGTCAGAAGCTTCCTTACTTACTTCAGTTCCACTTCCCATACTAAAGCCAACATCGGCTTTTTTTAAAGCAGGCGCATCATTTACGCCATCACCTGTCATACCTACAACTAAATTCATTTCTTGGCATATTTTTACTAGTCTACTTTTATCTTGAGGTAAACTGCGCGCTACTACTTTAAGTCTAGGTATAATATTTTTAACATCGCTATCAGACATTTTATTTAATTCTTCACTTGTTATAACTAAGGAATCCTGCTCTATTAAGCCAATTTCTTTGGCAATAGTAGTTGCCGTATCTTTATTATCACCAGTTATCATTACTGTATTTATATGAGCATTTTTTACTAGCTGAATTCCTTCTTTTGCTTCTTCTCTAATTTCATCTTTAATTAAAACAATTCCAACTAAAGTTAAATTATTCATAGATTCTACTTCTATATTATTGGATGTAGCAAGCGCTAATACTCTGATTCCCATTTTAGTATAATTGTCTATCATTTTATTTAATCTATCTTTATTAAGTAATGTTACTACTTTACCATCTAATGAATAACAGGTACGGCAATTATTAATTATTTTTTCGTAAGCACCTTTGATTAAATTAAATTTTCTACCATTATCTATTTGCGTAATTGAATATTTCTTGGCGCTATTAAATGGGACTTTTTTTATTTTAGAATGAGTTAGTTTATAATCAGATTTTATAAAATTAAGTATAGCTCTATCAGTTATATTTCCACCTATTATTTTGCCATTTTCTTTGGTACTTTCACTATTGTAAATAATAGATGTTTTTACTATATCATGTATTTTATAATTAGATAATTCAAATTCGTTGTTATATTCATTTAATGTTCCTGTAATAAATTTAACCACCTCTAACTTTCCTTTAGTTAGAGTGCCAGTTTTATCAGTAAATAAAATATTTATGCTTCCAGCAGTTTCTATACCTATCATTTTTCTTACTAAAACATTATTTTTTAACATTCTTTTCATATTTGACGATAAAACTAAAGTAATCATCATAGGAAGACCTTCAGGAACTGCAACTACAATAACTGTTACAGTTAAGGTTAAAGCATATAAAACATAACCAAACATTAATGGGAAATTAGTAATAGTTTCTAATATTTTATTCATTTCAAAATTATTATTAATAACTACTACTGAAAAAAGGTATGACAAACTTACTAAAAAAGCACCAACATAACCTATTCTACTTATAAATTTAGCTAAGCCTCTAAGTCTTATTTTAAGAGGGCTCTCTGGTTGTTTTTCTTGAAGTTCTTTTGCTATTTTTCCATAATAAGTATCACTTCCTACTTTAGTAACTACCATATTAGCATTTCCTGAGTATACTACTGTTCCTCTATATAAATTATAGTCAGAAATAGTAGTTTTTTCTTTTTCTTTCATTTCACCATTTAACATTGATTCATCTACTCTAATGGTTCCATTAATAATTTTACCGTCAGCTGGTATTCTATCTCCTGTTTCTAGTAAAACAATATCGTTTACTACAATATCATCTATATTTACTAGTTTTGTTTTACCATTTCTTTTTACTTTTACTTTTATTTTAGAAGATTCTTCTTGAAGTTTTAAAAAGGCTTTTTCACTACCATATTCTGAAATAGACGAAATAAAGGATGCTAAAAAAATAGCAATTACTATTCCTATTGTTTCATACCAATCAAAACTTTTAAAAAGAAATATTACTTTTATGGCTAAAGCGATTAAAAGTATTTTAATAATAGGATCTCCTAATGATTCTATAAATAGCTTTAAAAATCCATCTTTTTTATCTGGTATTATTTTATTACTTCCATATTTACTACGACTTTCATTTACTTCTTTATCGGTTAGTCCATTCATAGATACCCTCCTACAGTAAATATATTTGGACTATTTAAAATTTAAAACAATTTAAATTCGACAAAAAAAACGATATTAAATATCATTTCTTTAATTCTAATCTTTTTTGTATAGGTAAAGCTAAATGAATACCTTTATTTATAACCTTAAAATCAAAGTTAGTAACTGAGTAAAAATCACCATCAATGGAAATACCTATACTTCCTAAAGCATCTACTGTAAAACCATTAGTCTTAATGAATGTATCTTTTTCTTTATCAAAGAATCTTTCTTTACCACTTACAATATAGGCTTCCATAAAACCATCTGTTATATCATACTTGTTATTACATATATTATTATTACTAATAACCAAAGAATTCATTTTTAAAATCTGATATTTACCTTTAATATTGCTAGCAATCTCAAATTTCTTTAATTCTTTAAATGAGTTTTTATTTTCAAATGATAAATCAAAGTTGGAATCATTAAATAATATAGCATGATTTAAAAATATTTGATCATTTATATAACCAATATCAATATATTCACTATTTAAAATAGAATTATAAATTCGATTATGATGTCCTATTGGAACAATACCTAATTTTTTATTAGTGTTAACAAGAATGGAAGCAAGTAAATTAACAGTTCCATCGCCACCTACTGCATATATCGAATCTATCTTACCATTTTTAGAGTATCCAATAGCTTTATCCTTAAATTCATTTATACTTTTAGTACTTATTACAATACTGTCTTTAAGACTCTTTAATTTAGACTTTATAGTACTATTTTTTAAAGACATATTGATTAAAAAAACATCTTGCACAATCAATCACCTAATAGGTAGTATATAATATTTATAAAATAAAGTAAAATTGACAATTTGTTCTAACAATGTTATCCTGTATTAGGAGGGTACTATGGGATTATTTAATAAATTTAAAAAAGAAGAAAAAATAGATGATTCTTTTACTATTGATGAAGAATTATCTTTAGATGAACTTGAAAAAGTTACAGCAGGAGTTCCAACTAATGTAGAACAATTTCTTACAAATAAAGATTATGATTTTATAAAGGCTAATGCTCAAAGCGAAGCACAAATGAAACAAATGATGAGAGATTTAGGTATGAAAAGATATCTAGAATTTTTACAAAACCAAAAAAATAATGAAATAAGTAGATAAATCTATTTTTCTATACTTATAGAATAAGTACTAGGTCCACAAATACTTTTACCTCTTATATCAAATCTAGAACCATGACATGGACAATCCCATGTCTTTTCTATTTCATTAAAAATTAATTTGCAGCCCATATGTGGACATTTATTATAAACTTTATATTCTTTTTTTCCATCTTTATATGTAGATATATTTTTCTCATTTTTAATTTTTAAATCATGTCTTTTAAATAATTTCATTTTCACATATACGTTAGAAGTATTTAAATTACTATTTAAAGCATTAATGCTTTTAATGACACTACCTTTTCTATTTAAACTAAATAAATTAGCATATTGATTTTTTTTACTAAGTATTAAATCACTGATAATTTTACCTGCTAAGAAACCATTAGTAAGTCCCCATTTATTATAACCTGTAGATATGTATATATTGCTTTCTACTTCACCTATATATGGCATATAGTCATTAGTCATAACATCATGGTTAGACCAATTATATTCTATTTTTCCTTTAGACTTACTATTAGATTTATTGAATTTTTTTACATAATTATCATTATTACTAGGGATATGACTATTATTAGCCATTATTAGATAATCTTTATAGTAACGCATTGAAGTAGTATTATTATCAATATTTATAGCATTAAAACTATAAGAATTTTCTACTTTAGATGCTAACATATAAGATTTTTCAATGTGTGTTTTAAATGGTATAAAACCAGGTTTAATAAAAAATGGATAGTGAGTAGCGACCACTATTTTTTTGGTAAAAATATTTCCTTTTAAAGTTCTTACTTTATAAATACCAAAACTTTTATTGATTTCTAAAGCACAAATATTTTCATAAATTTTAACATTTTTTATATTTCTTTTAATTTCGTTAATAAATCTCAAAGGATTGATAACATGCATATTAGCTATTTCTAGACCAGCATTAATAGGATATTCATTGGGAAGTTTATCTACTTTTTTATATTTAATCTTGGCTTTTTTATAAAATTCTTCTTCTTTTTCTAATTCTACAATATTTGAAATGTTATCCACAAACAAATAAGAATCACTTTTTTCATAATCACAATCACAATTATACTTTATTATAAAATCATCTATTAATTTTAAAGCACATTTTTGAGATTTATAGTATTGATAAGCTGTTTTGTAATTTAAAACATTAGAAATCTTGCTATAAATGTTTCCCTGCATAATTGTAAGTTTACCAGTAGAACTAGAAGTTATTCCATTTCCTATTTTTTTAGAGTCAATTAATATAACGCTTTTATTAGAATTGTCTAAATAAAAGGCAGTTGTTAAACCTGTTATTCCTCCACCTATTATTAAAATATCACACTTCATGTTGTTTTCAAATTTTCTGTTTGTTCTTTTTATTTCGTCAGTATTTTTCCAAAAAGATGAATTTTTCATAACTATCACCATTTTATTATGAATATCTATATTTTTTTTAAACACTATTTAGACTATAACCTATACACTAATTAACTAGTATCATAATATATGTTAGGAGGTTTTTATGAATTATTATAATAAAAATAATGACTATTATAATTATGTAAATAATACTTATAATCAGCCATTATACAATCAATCATCTAATAATAAAAAAATACTTGATCCATATAATGGTTTTGTAAGAGGAAACATGTTTTCTGACCTTTATAATGGATACAAATTAAATAAACCATTAGATATTACGCCTTTAAATGAGCAAGCTGACATGTTAACTTATATTGATTCTTTATGTTTTGCTTTAATCGATTTAAATTTATATTTAGATTTATATCCTAATGATTCAAAAATAATTGAACTTTTCAATAGTTATCGTATGGAAAAAGACGAAATCACTAAGGAATATGAAAGTAAGTATGGGCCACTTACTTTAAATAGTGATTCTTTAAATAAAGCCCCATGGGCTTGGGATAATATGCCTTGGCCTTGGGAAGGAGTATAATATGTGGTTATATGAAAAAAAATTAGAATATCCTGTTAATATAAGAAAAAAAGATTTGAAAATGGCTAAATGTATGTCAGCTCAATTAGGAGGTCCTGATTCTGAATTATCAGCATCTCTTCAATATATGAATCAAAGATATACTATGCCTGATGAAAAAGGTAAAGCCTTACTTACAGATATTGCTACTGAGGAACTAGCTCATGTCGAAATGATTGCGGCTATGATGTATCAACTAATGAAAGGCGCTACTATTGAAGAAATAAAGGAAGCTGGGCTAGAAGGCAATTTTACTATGCATGATGGAGCTATATATCCAATGAGTCCAACAGGGGAACCATTTACAACGGCATATATAGCAGTAACTGGTGATTATATTGCTGATCTTGAAAGCGACATGGCTTCTGAGCAAAGAGCAAGAGCTACTTATGAACATTTAATGGATTTAACTAATGATCCTGATGTTTTAGGACCACTTTCATTTTTAAGACAAAGAGAAATTGTTCATTACCAAAGATTTAAAGAGTTACGAAATTATTATTTAGAAAAGAAAATATAAATTAAAAAAGAAAAAGCCTAATAAAGTGTAATTTCACTCCATAAGCTTTTCTTTTTTTATGCTCTTTTATATTGATTACTAACGCTACAAGAATTAGGGCCATCATAAGTATCAACGACACCAGTAGCGCTAACTAAATTTCCTTTAAAAACAATTTTATTAATATCTTTAGAAGAATTTGGAACTATTGTTAATTCAATATTATATTCATTATTAATAAGAGTTATTTCTTTTAATATAATAGAGTTATCATTATTATATGTAATATATCCCTCACAAACATTTAAAATAAACTTAAATGTTCCATCCTCTTCATATCTTAAATAAGAATTTGTATCTTCTAAATTAACAAATAATCCATATACTCCGTTTTCATTAATTATTACTTCATCTGGATTATCAGGAATATCTGGATTGCCAGGATTAATTGGATTTAGATTTTTATCTTTGCCAAAAACAAAATATATAATTAAACAAATAATTAAAATAACAAAAAATAATATAAAGAAAATATTACTTTTTTTTACGATTCCTTCATCTTCCATCTTTTACACTTTCCTTTTCATAAATATTAGAAGTACTACAAGTAGTAGGACCAACTAACTTAACAGAAATACCATCATCAGTACCTTCCATATCTTTAAATGTAATCATACTTTCTGTTAAAGCACTAGTAGATATTTCTCCTTTAGGTATTAAAGTTATGTTGTTTTCATACAAAAATTCTAAAGGAGCTGCTTTTAAACTTTCCTCCTCTAAATCTGTATCTGATTCTTTTTCTTCTACTTCTTTTTTTGAATAGTAAACAAGCATTACATAGTCATTATTAGTAAAGATTTCATATTTATCGCATGAATTTCTAACAAATTTAAATGTTCCATCTTTATATATTTCAAAATATGATTTTCTGTCTATTTTATTTATATACTTACCTACTAGATTTTTTTTAATATCGCTAGTTAACATATTATAGTCAACTTCGCTGACGACATTATTAGTAGTTGTAAATACCTTTACAATCGTTTTATCTTTACATGGTGGACACTCACCTGAATTAATTCCATACCCGATTAAAAAGGCACAAAAGCTTGATAGTGTTATCAAGAATATAGCTAAAAACAAAAATTTATTATTTGAAATTTCATTTTCCATATTATCACCACAAACTTTCATTAACATGATATCATAACATTAAAAATTATACAACTTTTAAAAGAAAAAAATACTATGTTACAAGTATTTAATTTCTTTTTTCACTAGCTTGTTTTTTAGCTATACGACATTCTTTACATCTAACAGGTTTATTTTGAAAACCTTTTTCTGCGTAAAATTGTTGTTCACCAACTGTAAAAACAAATTCTTTTCCACAATCTTTACAAACGATAGTTTCATCTTTTAATTGTTCAGTCATTTCGAATACCTCCTTTTTTATATTTGATTTAATAGTTATTTATGACTTCTTAAAAGGAAAGTGTCGAAATAATTTTTAAACCAATATAATATTATCATAATAATTATATTTTGACAAGTACCCTTTTATTCTCTATTCATAGAAAACATCTTTTAAATATAAGCCATTTGGTAAAGCTGTAATACCAGAAGAAGTTCGATCTTCTTTATTTAAAATTGTTATTACATCTTCACTTTTTCTTTTGCCTAAACCTATTTCAATTAAAAGTCCAACCATATTTCTAACCATATATCTTAAAAAACCCGTACCTAGAAAACTTATTATTAAAATGTTATTTTCTTCTTTTATGTCAGTCTCAATAATAGTTCTAGTATAATCAGTTATATCAGGATTAGCTTTAACGAAAGACTTAAAATTATGAGTTCCTTCTAAATATTTTAAAGCTTTTTTTATTTCAGTAATATTTAAGTCATGACATAGTTGTAAAACATAATCTTTTTCTATTGGATTATATTCGCCAATATTTATTTTATATATGTATTGTTTCGCTAATACATTATATCTGGCATGAAAACTGTCGCTCACAGTTTCAATTTTTTTTACATAAATATCTTTAGGTATCAAAGAATTAATAGCTTTTTTTAATTTATCACAAGTAATATTAATATTTAAATCAAAATGAGCTTTTTGATTTATCGCATGTACTAAAGCATCTGTTCTACCAGAAGCGCTAATACTAACAAAGCAATTATTATTTATGGTTGTTAAAGCTTTTTCTATTTCAGACTGAATAGTTCTTTTGTTAGGTTGTTTTTGATAGCCATTATATTTTGAACCATCATAAGAAAATGTCATTAAATATCTCATTATAATACCTCTTTCAATGTAACTATCATAATTATAACATGTATTACTACAAATAAAATATCTAAATAATTCCACTTAATTTTTTCATCAAATAATTTACTTTTAGAATTGTACAACTTTAATTCCATCATATCTGATAAATTATCAGCTCTTTTAAAAGATAATATATACATAGGAAAAATTAAACATTTTAGTCCTAATATTTTTTCTTTTAAGGAACTATCTGTTGATAAACCACGCGCTACTAATGAATTATATATTTTACTAGCTTCTTTTATTGTAACAGGTATAAAACGTAATGACAAAGAAATCATTAAAGAAATGTTTTGAGTATTAAAGCCTAAATAACTTAGTGGCTTTAGAAATTGATTAAGTCCTTTTAAAATGCTATAGGGAGTAGTTGTATATATAAATAAATTTGTATAAATTAAAATACTAATTAGTTTGATTATTAGAATAATTGTAGTCAATATACTAATTTTTGATAACAAATTAATAATAATTATGAAAGCAATTAAATATTTTAAACTTAATATGTTTTTTAAAATTAATTTTATAGGTATATTAGTAACCATAATGATTATGGTTTCAAAAACAAGTAAAATTGACAAAATGTATAAATTATTAATTAAGAAAGTACTGATTACAAAAAGTAATAAACATATTAATTTAGCTAAAGGATTTAAATCATGAATATCTGATTTTGTAAAATAATATTTACTTATAGTGATATTATCTAGCATTTCTATATATGTCCTTTATTAAATCGTTTATTTCATACCTATAGCCTAATTTAATATATTTTTCCCTTAAAACAAAATTAGAAAATTCTACTAGTTTAGGAATCATAATATATTCATTTAAAAGAACATCATATTTTCTATATATAACACTTCTATCTCCTTCTAAAATTATTCTACCATTTTTTAAAATGTAAACATAATTAGATAGTGCATATATATCTTCTATGTTATTTGTAATTAAAATTATGTTTAGTTTGTAATCACTTTGTATTTTTTTTATTAATTTGATTATATTTTTTTTTGATATTGAATCTAATCCTATAAAAGGGCTATCCCAAATAAGAACTTTAGGATTGTTTACCAAAGATAAAGCTAGCACTAGTTTTCTTATTTCACCACTACTTAGTGTTAATGGATTTCTTGTTAAATAATCTGTTGATAATTCTACTAGATTCATTATTTCTATAACTTTATCTATATCAAATTTTTTATTAGATAATTTAAAAGATATTTCAAATTCTTTTTTTATTGTTTTATTAAATATTTGATTATTAGCAAATTTACTAACATAACCTATATTAGTCCTTATCTTTTTGGGTAAGTTACTATAAACATTATTGTCTATCTTGATAATTCCTTTTTTTATATTACATAAAAAGCTAATTATTTCTGATATATTGGTATTATCTTCATCATATATACCTGTAATATTATTGTCTTTAAATACCATATTCAAATTTTTAAATTCATTTGTTTCTATTTTCTCTAATGTTATTTCCATACTTCGTTCACCAATTCCTTATAAGAATACGATATTTTATCAACTAATTCATAGTATTTTAATTTGTTAGATAAATCAATTATAAAGGGATAATTATCTAACAAATCGCTTTCAAATACTTTTTCTTTTTTATCATTTATAATTATTTTTCCTTCTTTTAATATAATTATATTATCAGATAATAATAATTCTTCTACATCGTGAGTAACACTTATTATAGTAATATTTATTTTTTTTAATATATTTAGTATTTTTTTACTACAACTTTTGCTTATATAAGTAAATGCCTCATCTAATACTAATATTTTAGGATTGATAATAAGGGCACTCATTAAAGCAACTGTTTGTTTTTCATCTAATGTTAATTTATTAATTGGTCTATCAATATTTTTAAAGTCGAACATTTTTGTTATATTTTTTATTCTTATATCTATTTCTTCTTTACTCAAATTAAGGTTATTTAAAGGAAATGATAGTTCTTCTATAACTGTCTCACATATTAAATTGTTTTCGGGATTTTCAAAAACACATCCTATTTTTTTTCTTATTTCAAATTTATTTTTTTTAGTTAATTTAATATTATCAATTGTAACATTGTCACTATCTATTAAACCTAACATAATTTTTAATAAGGTTGTTTTTCCACATCCATTATTTCCTATCAAGCAATTAAAGGTATTTTTTTCTATTTTTAAATCTAAATTACTGAATAATATTTTACCACTATAATCAAAATTTAGATTGTTTATTTCAATTATATACATTCTATCACAACCTTGATATATATTTTATATTAATATTTAATATTTAGCAATTAAATTTAACAAATTATAGTTATTTTTTAATTTTACTTTATAAAAAAGAATGTGAATTAACACATTCATATATTATTCTCCTGTAATTTGTTCAACACCCTCAATTATTACAGATTTTAGTGGATTATCAAGAAATGCTGAATTACTAATAACTGTATCAGCACTTTCTATAACTACAGAAGTTATTTTATTATTAGCAAAAGCACGCTCACCTATACTTTTTACTGTATTTGGTATAACTACACTTCTTATATCACCATAAGGGATACTACCAGCAAGTTCATTATCTTCTTTATTACTCATAAATTGAATATTACTTTTACTTAACATTGATGTTTCTGTTGATAATT
>JALELF010000002.1 GCA_022771715.1 Bacillota bacterium | reverse complement strand
CACGAGCGCTAATAATAAAGCTAAAATAACAACGATTGGTGTATAAATACGAGCAAATTTTGTAATAAAGTTTTCTGATTTTGCTTTTTTAGAATTAGCGTTTTCTACTAAATCTAATATTTTAGAAACAGTTGACTGTTTAAACTCTTTAGTAACTCTTATTTGTAATAAACCTTCTTTATTTATACAACCACTAAGTACTTCATCATCTAAAGTAACCTTGACAGGAACTGATTCACCTGTTAAATATGATTTATCTACATATGAACTACCTTCTATAACTATACCATCTAAAGGTATTTTTTCTCCTGTTTTAACTACAATTACATCATCGATTTTTACTTTATAAGGCGATATTTTTTTTAATTTACCATTCTCTAAAATATTAGCATAATCTGGTCTAACATCCATAAGTGAACTAATTGATTTTCTTGATTTGTTAACCGCATAACTTTGAAATAATTCACCTATTTGATATAAAAGCATTACAAGTACACCTTCTAAAAAATCATTTATAGAAAATGCACCTATAGTCGCTATTAACATAAGAAAGTTTTCATCAAAGATTTCTTTGTTTTTAATATTTTTTATAGATTTAACATAAACATTTTTTCCTACAAAATAGTAAGAAATTAAGTATAAAACTATCTTTAAATAACCATTAATTGGTAAAATAAGGGCTAGTAATAAAAATATAATTGAATATATTATTTGTTTTAATAACTTTTTCTCCTTTTTATTCATAAGATTCCTCTATGATATCAACATCTGATTCTATTTTTTTAATCAAATCTTTTATTTCTTTTAATTTTTCTTCATTTTCTATTTCAAATGTCATTCTTTGTGTCATAAAACTAACACTAATATTTTCTACTCCATCTAATTTGCTTACTGCTTCTTCTATCTTTGCAGCACAATTAGCACAATCTAAACCATCTAAAATAAATATTTTTTCCATAAATTCTCCTTTCATAGTTGAACAATCATTCAACTATCTATTAACAGTATATTTGAATACTCGTTCAAATGTCAATACAAAAATAAAAAAAAGAGATTTTTTTATTTTAACAACCTCTCTATTTTATTTTTAATCGTTTCATTATCAAAATGCATCTTCTTCAAAACATCTTCACTTTTACCAGAAAATCCAAAACTATCAATTGTTATTAAATAACTACTATTATATACAAATCTATGCCAACCAAATGATGTAGCTGCTTCAATAACAATAACTTTATATCCTAATGGTAAAAGTTCTTGATAATATGATTTGTCTTGCTTCAAAAATAATTCAACCGATGGCATACTAATAACTCTTATATCAAGCCTTTTTTCATTATATAAACTATCAGCTATTTCTAAGGCTTTATGTACTTCGCTACCTGTCGCAATTATAATGCCATTTAAGCGTGATGTTTCCTTTCTAACTATATACGCACCTTTAGAAACTTTATTTTTATCGGTAGTTGCAATTGGAATGAATTCCTGTTTTGATAAAATTAAGGCATTTGGTTCACAACCATTAATAATAAAATCCCAACTACCTATTAGTTCATTCATATCAGCTGGTCTAAATACATTTAAATTAGGAATTGCTCTTAATGATGCTAATTGTTCAACTGGCTCATGTGTGGGACCATCTTCACCTATTGAAATAGAATCATGAGTAAAAATATAAGTAACTGGCAAATTCATAAGACAAGACATTCTAATTGCTGGTTTTAAATAATCTGAAAATGCTAAAAAAGTTGAACAAAATGGTCTAAAATTAGATAAAGCCATTCCATTAGCTATTGCACCCATTGCATGTTCTCTTACACCAAACCAAATATTTCTTCCATCATAATGGCTATCTTTCATATCACCACCATTATTTAAATAAGTTTTAGTTGATGTACTTAAATCAGCACTACCTCCTATAAAATTAGGAACCAATTCAGCTATTACCTGCATAATAATATTATTTAAATCTCTAGTAGATTTTTTTTCAAGATTATTAAATGAAAAGTTTAATAAATCTACATTAACTTTATTGTTAAATAAATATTTTAATTTAGAATCATCACCGTTTAAATATAAATTTACATACTTACTATAATTATCATTCCAAATATTTTGCACTTTTTTATTGCGTTCTAACATATTCTTCCTAAACAATTGTACCAATGTATCATCAACAAAAAATTCTAGTTCATTAACACCAAGTTTGTGTTTTAAGTTTTTTACTTCATCAGAAGTTAATGGTTTACCGTGAATAACATTAGTTCCTTCATAAGTTGTATCTTTTCCTAAAATTGTTTTAATTTCAATTATAGATGGTCTTGATGATGCTTTAGCCTTAGTTATCGCCTTATCAATTTCTAGTGCGTCATTACCATTTCTAACTAAATCTGTATACCAGCCAAACGATTTAAATCTATCTAAAACATCTTCAGTAAAAGTATTAGTAGTATCACCATCTAAACTAACATTATTTGAATCATATAAAATTACTAAATTATCTAAGTTTAAATTACCAGCAAGAGAAGCAGCCTCATAACTTATCCCTTCCATTAAATCGCCGTCGCTACATAGAACATACACCTTATAATCAAAGATTGGTGTTCCCTTTTCTTTACTTCCCATTTTTGGTAAAACAAATTTTTCCTGTAAATATTTTCCAATAATAGCCATTCCAACAGCCGAAGCAATACCTTCACCTAATGGTCCTGTCGTCATATCAACTCCTGGAGTTACACCAAATTCAGGATGCCCAGGAGTAATTGAATCAATTTGTCTAAACTTTTTTAAATCACTTATTTTAATATCAAAACCAGCAAAATGTAAAACAGAATATAATAATGCAGAACCATGCCCTGCAGACATTACAAATCTATCTCTATTTATCCATAAAGGATTTTTAACATCTACATTTATATGTTTAGCATATAACGTATATAGTATAGGAGCTGAACTTAATGCTATACCAGTATGACCACTTTTAGCATTACTAATCGTTTCAATTGCTAAAGTTTTGATATTATTTATTATTCTCTCATCCATTTTGCACCTCTATTTTATTATATTATATCAATAATTTAATAAAATACAAATGCTTTATTTAAAATATTAATTATTTTTACACACAATCGTGTCTTTTGTTCTTTCTAATATTGGTTCATTTTTTAAATCTGTAACATTTGTAGGAGCACTCTTTACATAAACAAATCCTAACATCAAAATAAATAAAAACATTATAGCTTTACTTTTTAAAATCTCTTTCATATTATCTCTCCTTCTCACATACATATGATATCACGAACAAAAGTTTGTGTCAATATATTTTTTTTGCTTTTTCAAAACATTTGTTTGACAAATGTTTGTTTCTATGTTAATATGTATATAGATTGTAAAGGAGGAGAAAAATGGAAACATTAACGAAAAGGCAAGATGATGTTTTAGACTTCGTAAAAAGTTATATTGCGTCTCATGGTTATCCACCTACTGTAAGAGAAATCGGTTCAGCTATTGGTGTTAGTTCCCCAGCAACCGTACAAGCCCACTTAGAAAGTTTAGCAGAAAAAGGTTTTATTAGAAAAGAAGGAACAAAAAACAGAACTATAGAGGTATTAGTAAACAATGAATATTTAAATCAAAAAGAAGAAGTTATTGAAGTCCCACTTCTTGGAAAAATCACTGCTGGAAGTCCTATTGAAGCAATTGAAAAACCAAATGAATTCTTTTCTCTACCCGCTTTCTTAGTTCCAAAAGGTAAAGAAGTTTTTACTTTAAATGTAAGTGGTTGCAGTATGATTAATGCAGGAATTTTGGATGGCGATATTGTTATAGTTGAAAAAAGAAATACAGCTAGAAATGGTGAAATTGTTGTAGCTATGACTGATAGCAATGAAGTAACATTAAAAACTTTTTATAAAGAGAAAGGGCATTTTAGATTACAACCAGAAAATGACACAATGGATCCAATAATTTTAGATAATGTAACTATCTTAGGAAAAGCAATCGGTTTATATAGAAAAATCTAACATAGAGTTAGATTTTTTTGTACATAAAAAGCATTTAAACAACTTTAAATGCCATAAATAATAAGAAACTAATATAAATAATACTCATAATAATACCGTTTATTATATCTGACTTACTAGATTTATTAGGTACTCCAACTGCCATTGCAATTAAAAATCCCCCAATCAACCCACCAATATGTGCAGCATTATCAATACCACTCATCATAAAGCCAAACGCTAAATTGACAATTATTAATGGTATTATCTGACTTTTTAAGACACCACCTAAAAATACTCTATAGTGATATCCGAAATATAATAATGCTCCAAGTAGTCCAAATAGAGCTCCTGATGCTCCTGCTGATATTGAATCAGTAAGAATAACTGACATCAAACTAGCCGTTATAGCACTAAATAAGTAAATAATTATATATTTTAATTTTCCAAAATAGCTTTCTAATTGTACACCAATTACATACAAAGAATATGTATTAAGTGTTAAATGCATAAAACCAATATGGATGAAAGCACATGTTATAAGTCTATAAAATTCATGATTAATAACAGAGCCTCGATAGTTAGCTCCAAATTTAATTAAAGTATATGGATCAGTACTACCATTTCCTAAAATGTACATAAGTATAAACACTATTATATTTATAGCTATTATACTATATGTTATTATTGGCTTTTTAATTTTAAAAACTTTTTCCACAGTTTTTGACTCCTCTAAACTTTTTTGATTTAAATCGTTTGTTATTTTAAGAAACAAATCTAAACCTTCTTCTTTAAAATCAGTATTTTCATTTATATCAGGAAAATTCTCTTTAATAAAATCATACTTATTTAAATCATCTATACTTTCTATACAAATCGCTGAAACTTTTTTATTATGTACTTCTTTAAAATGAACATTATCTCCTAAATTTAAAAATATATTTAGAACATTCATATTAACACACAATGTTTGTTTTTTTACCTTTTTTAATATTTGATTAGTTTTAAAACTATCAAAATCGTATTGTTCATCATTGTGAATGTAGTTTGTAACTATTCTTATTATTTTATAATCACTATTTATTTTTTCAAGCCATATTTCATTTTGAGCTCCATGTAATACTATAGGATTATATCCTTTATAAGTTATAAAGTAATGAAGTAATTTTAAAACAACTTCATCTATATTTGCTATATCGTTCATACTGCCTCCTTGTCATAATTTTTATACTTACTCATATAATTTTACAAAGGAGATTATATGAAAAAGTACATTAAATTATCTTTTATATTGCCTTATATTTTATCTTTATTGCTACTTAATTTTAATTATTTTAATTCTCTTAAATTAATCAAAATTGTACCACCTAACTATATTATAGTATCATTATTAATTATATCATATTTATCAAAATATTTAAGCATTTTTAATATATATAGTAATTTTGATATAAAAGATACTAAGGATTATAACAAATATTTATATACAAATATGTTATTTAATGTTTTAACAATATTCAACTTAACTATTTTAAATAATCTGTTTTTGGTATTTTCTTCTATTACTATTTGTTTGCTTTCAAATTTATTTTTATATTACGAAACTAAAAGTTATGATAAAAAATTATCTATTTATCTAATTCCAAGTGTTTATTTAAGTTTATTTTGTTCAATTATTAGTTTGATTATTTATTTTATGAATCTCTAAATTTATTTAAAATATTAGTAAAACATTCTGGTAATTCACTATCAAATTCTAAATATTTATTAGTTCTAGGATGATTAAACCCTATTACTTTTGCATGCAAACATTGACCAGTACTATCTATTAGCTTTCTTTTTCCATATACCGGATCATTAACAACAGGATGACCTATATAATTCATATGAACTCTTATTTGATGTGTTCTACCTGTTTCTAGTGAAAGTTCTATTAAAGTAGCGTTATTTAATCTTTCTAAAACTTTAAAATGAGTGATGGCTTTTTTACTATTTATATCAGTAACAGCCATTTTTTTTCTATCTAATTTATCTCTTCCTATTGGTGCGTCTATAGTACCCGTATCAGATTTTATAATCCCCCATACCAAAGCTATATATTTTCTTGTTACTGTTTTTTCTTCTAATTGTTTTGCTAAAGATGCATGAGCAAAATTATTTTTAGCTACCATTAATAAGCCAGTTGTATAAGCATCAATTCTATGAACTATTCCTGGTCTAAATGAACCATTGATATCACTTAATTTAGAGTGATACATAAGACCATTAGCTAATGTATGAGAATAGTTTCCATTTCCAGGATGGACAACCATTCCATTAGGTTTATTTATAACTATTACATCATCATCTTCATAAACTATATTTAAATCCATCTTTTCTGGAGTTGCTGAAATTATCTTTTCTTCTTCTTTTATATTAACTTCTATTTCATCAGTTTCTTTAAGAACATAACTACTTTTCACTTCTTGATTGTTTACTGTTATATAGTTTTCTTTGATATATTTTTGAATTTGACTTCTAGAAATATCTAAGGTTTCACTTAAATAATTGTCTATTCTTTTATTTTCTAATGCTTTTATTTTCAACTTTATCACTTCCCACAAATAGTATTAATAAACATGTAGATACTACTATACATGTATCAGCTAAATTAAAAATAGGCGCCTCATATCCTAATATGTTAAATGACAAATAATCAATAACACATCCTAGTAATATTCTGTCTAATAGATTTCCTAATAATCCACCTATTAATAAGCCATATATTATTTTTTCTAATTTTTTTAATTTTTTATCTTTTATTAAAAAATAGTATATTAAATATAAAGAAATTAGTGAAACAAGTATTAAAAATAATGTTTTTCCACCCAATATACTAAAAGCTGCTCCATCATTTCTAACATATGTTATACTGAAAAAGTCTTTTATGATGGTTATACTTGTATTTAGTGTCATTTTAGTGCTCACAATTATTTTTATAATTTGATCTAACAAAAGTGTAATTGAACTTACAATAGCTATCATTTGCATCTAAATCACCTTTTCCACTCAAACATTATAACACATGCGTATTATTGGCGCAACTATGGTCACATTATATCCTTGACATGATTAATAATGTAATAAGTTTAAAAAAATCAATAAAAATAAAAACCGTTGATTTTTAACGGTTAATTATCATATGGTGTCCCCGAGAAGATTTGAACTTCCGACACCAGCCTTAGGAGGGCTGTGCTCTATCCAGCTGAGCTACGAGGACATCTAAATACATTTTACTATTAGCACTAAAAAAAAACAAGTACATCCTTGTTTTTAATTTACTTTTTTAAGCTAAGTATTTTATTATTAGCTTTTTTTATAGTATTATGTTTAAAGTGTGCTCCTTGTTTTGAATAATATAATTTTCCAAAAATATAATTCATCATCAAAAAATAGTTTTCTAAAATGTTATCTTTTTCCATTTCATCAAAAAATTCTTTTAATTCATTTCCAAATATAACTTTAGGACTACCAACATATACAAAAGCATAATTGTTCATATCTAAATAGTATGTAACTATTTCTTCACCTTTATTATTTATAGTTGAAATTGGTAGCATCTTTACAGAAATATCTGTAACAAATTCTAAATCATCAAAAATAAATTTATTTTCAAATATAAAATATCTGTATTTAGCAGGAATATTATACTTTTCAAATAAAGCATTAATAAACTTATTATCAATAACATTATCAAACATATTATCTTTTTCTTTAATCGACGTATCATTAGCGTCTAACATAACAAACTTCTTTTTAAATAAATTTTGTATATCCATAAATCACCTTAAATTACTTTCTCTTACAACATATATTGGTCTTTTTCTTACTTCTAAAATAATTTTACCTACATAAACACCAATTATACCTAAAATTAAAAATAACAAACTAAATATAAATAATAGAATGCTAAGTATTACAAGTAATTCTTTAAAACCATTTATAATCATAATAATTAACAATATAATTGAAGAAACAAAGGATAAAGTACTAAATATTATTGAAATTATAAGCGGAAAATTAGAAAATGCTACTATACCTTCTATTGCATATATAAATAGTTTAAAGAAACTCCATTTAGTTTCACCAGCTACTCTTTCTATATTTTCATATTCTAACCACTTTGTTTTAAAACCAACAAAACTAAATATACCTTTAGAATATCTGTTATATTCTTTTAAAGATAGAATAGAATCTACCATTTGTCTAGTCATAAGTCTAAAGTCTCTTGCTCCATCAACCATTTCTACATTAGATATTTTATTTATTATCTTGTAAAACATGCGAGCAAAAAAGCTTCTTATTTTAGGTTCACCTTTTCTAGTAACTCTTCTTGTACCAATACAATCAAAATCTTCTTTTTTCAAAGTTTCATACATAATTGGAATTAACGAAGGTGGATCTTGCAAATCAACATCCATTGTAGCAACAAAATCTCCACTACACTCATTAAGCCCTGCATATATAGCAGCTTCTTTACCAAAGTTTCTAGAAAATGATATATATTTTACATGCTTGTCTTTAATATTTTTCAAAATTTCTAATGTTTTATCTTTTGAACCATCATCTATAAATATAAGTTCATAGTCTATTTTCATACTTTTTAAAGTTTCTTCTATTACTTTATAAAATATTGGAATTGAAGCTTCTTCATTATAACATGGTACTACTATACTAATTTTATTCATATAACCTACTTTCTTATCAAATGAATATTTATACTCATTTGATGATATTTTGTTCTAAAATCTTTATTTTTAATTAATTCATATTTATTCAATATATTGTATAGACGGTCATCATCTCCATCAATTATCCATATATTACCACTATAGTTATCTAAAAAATCTAGGTTTTTAACTATTTCCATGTTAGGACTAAAGGCTTCATATGGCTCATCTTTATTCCAACTATCTATATCATAAAAATACATTTTATTATTTAATTGTAAATTATAAATAGCGCCATCAATTACGTTAGTATAAACTACTATATCATTTTCTTTTATATTCTCTGTTACATATTTAATTGGTTCTTGATTACTCTTATCATAACTATCTTTTATAAAGATAACATTACTATATAATCCAAAAACAAATATAAGTAATAATATAAATGTTTTAATATAAACTGAACTTCTACTAAGTAAATAAGCTATAGTAAATATTAATAAGCCTGTTATTACAAATAAATATCTAGGTACTAAAATTGGCATTTTTATTGATATTATTAATGAAGTTATAATTACAACTAAATATAAGCTAAAACTAAGTAATGGTAATTTTTCCTTCTTTTTAACTAAACTATATATTATAAAGGTATATACAATTAAAGAAACAAAAATCGATACATTAAAATCATTATTACCTAAAAATTGAAAAGTTAGAACCTCTAACAATATATTAGGAAATTCTAAAGTAATCCAAAATCCTTTTGATACTTCTTTTGTTTGCTTAATAAAAAATATAAGCCAAGGTAAATACAAAACAATTTGTGTTATAGCAGAAACAATAAAATATTTTAAATTTATTTTTTTTATTATTAAATAAATGAATAAAAATAAATTTATAAAAAAGGATATCATTAAACCATAATAATGCATATAAGCACTAGATAAACTAAATATCATAAATAATATATAATTTTTTAAAGTATTATTTTTTATAATACGATACATATAAATAAACGTAAGTGTTACAAAAGTAATTGCCCATGAATACATTCTTATTTCAGTAGCATACATTGGCATAACTGGCAAGAAAAAAGCTAAAAATGTAAATATAATTCCTACTTTTTTACCAAAGTCACAACTTATATGTGTATAACCAATTATTCCTAGTGTAATAATACCTAGACATGAAAACAATCTATAAACTATAATACTTTTTCCAAATATCAATGATATTATTTTTAATAAGAAATAATAAAGAATAGGATGGACATCAGAGCTTCCTATCAACCAAATGTCATTAAAGCTATGATTTATTATATTTATAGAATAAGCTTCATCAAACCAAATATTAGTATGAAATGCTCCTAGTAATGTAAATATAATTCCACATATAATTATTAAAAAATGTATTTTATTTTCTTTTACTAATTGCAATTCCATCACCTATATTTAATATTTCTGTAGAAAAATCTTGATTTTGTTTTAAAAAATCTATATATTCTCTTATTTTTCTTGTCAGTTGTCTTAAGTTTCTGCTTTCTATATTGTCTTTATTTGTTAGTCCATGAAAATAAATATTATCCGTTATTATTACACCATTACTATTTAAATTATCTTTGAATTTTAAGAAAAATTTAGTTGATTGACTTTTAGCAGCATCTATGAAAATTAAATCATATTTTTCACTTAAATTTACATCAAATGCATCTTTGTTTATTATTGTTATTCTATTATTTAAATTAAACTCAATAATATTTTTTATAGCAATTTGATATCTGTTTACATCTCTTTCGATGGTTGTTACTTTTATATTTTCATTAACTAAGGCCATTTTTATTGCTGAATACCCTATTGCACTACCTATTTCTAAAATATTTTTTATATTTTCTTGTTTTATATAATTTGTTAAAAAATTTATTCCTTCTTTTTCCATAATAGGTATGTTTTGTATTTCAGCATACTTTTCTATTTCTTCTAACACATAATCACCTCTAGTACTTATATTATAAATGTTTATCTTATTTAAAGCAATAGAAAAAGATTATCAAATGATAATCTACCTATGAATACCAAAACCTTTAATTCAATCAGCGCTTGTGGTAATATTGTTAATTAATTTATTGTTATTTAATACCCAATAATCCTTTATACTCCAATTTTATTAATTCATCATCTATATCTAGTTTCATTTCAATTTGATTATTAACTATATTACCAAATTCTAGATTAATCTCACTATCGATAAAATCTATAAAATTTTTGGTATCATATATTTCTATCATTGATATTTTTGAATTTAATTCCGTTGGTAATTCTCTATATTTTTTATTTTCTATATTTTTAATATCATTTTCATCAAAAAAGTCTATATAAAAACTAATAAAACCTTTATTTCCATTTAACTGAATATCTAATAAAACCAAAGCAGAATATACCTTTTGTGAGTTATAAATTGCTTCTACATATTTAATGCTAGACATTAGAACATTATATTCATTATTATTTATCTTTAACATACTTATCTAATCACTTTTAAATATTTAACTAATTCTATGAAAAAAACAGTACTTTTTCAAGTACTATCTATTAAAAACTTCTTCTTTTAAAGAATGGAATATCTGCACCTACATCTCCATCTTCATCTGTATCAGTAGTAGTATTTTCTCTTCTAGCATATTGACTATATAAAGGTTCATTTTCTTCTTCAAAACCTGTAGCTATAACTGTAACAATAATTTCATCTGTTAAGTTTTCACTAATAATTGCTCCGAATATAGTATTTATATCAGTATTAGCAGATTTTCTAACAACTTCAGCAGCTTCTTCTACTTCAAATAAAGTAAGGCTTGGCCCGCCTGTTACGTTTATAATGGCATCTGTTGCTCCTTCTATACTAGTTTCAAGTAAAGGACTAGAAACAGCATGTTCAGCAGCATCTGTTGCTCTATTTTCTCCTACACCCATACCAATACCAATTAAAGCATTACCGCGTTTTTCCATAACAGCCTTAACATCAGCAAAATCCAAGTTAATAAGACCTGCTACAGCAATTAAATCAGAAATAGATTGAACACCAGTTCTAAGAACATTATCAACTTCCTTAAATGAATCCAAAAGTGGTGTTGATTTATCTATTATCTCTCTTAACTTATCGTTTGGTACAACGATTAATGTATCAACATGTTTCTTCAATTCTTCCAAGCCAGTTACTGCTTGATTCATTCTTTTTTTACCTTCAAATGAGAATGGTTTAGTAACAATACCTACAGTCAAAGCTCCCATTTCTTGAGCAATTTGGGCAATAACAGGTGCTGCTCCAGTACCAGTTCCTCCACCCATACCACAAGTAACAAAAACCATATCTGCTCCTTCTAAAGAAGCTTCTATTTCTGCTTTTGACTCTTGTGCAGCTCTTCTACCTATTTCAGGATTAGCGCCAGCGCCAAGACCATTCGTAAGTTCAACACCAAGTTGTATTTTAACAGGTGCTGAAGAATTATTTAATACTTGTAAATCGGTATTAGCTACTATAAAGTCTACACCTTTAAGGCCTGAATCTATCATTCTTTGAACAGCGTTATTTCCGCCACCACCGACACCAATTACTTTTATTTTTGCTAACTGATCCATTTCTAAATCAAACATTTTGTATCCTCCTATTCATCGAAAAAGCCTATAAGTGCTTTCAATATATTTGTCTCATTAACGTTACTTTTTTTTGGTGATGATAAAATATTTGCGTCTTCACTATCAATCATAGTAAAATCCTTACCTTTTAAACGCAACTTTTGAATAAAACTTATAATAGTTCCTAATGAAGAAGAATATTTATTGTTTCTTATTCCTACTATTTTCATTTCTCCAACTCTAGCATTTTTTCCAAGTAATGGTTCAATTATTTTATCAAAATATGGAATATTAGTTGTTCCACCTGTTACTATTATATAATCAATTTCTCGATTTGCCAATCCATTTATCTCTTTTTTTATTAAATTTAGCATTTCTTCCAATCTAGAATAAACAATATCACTTAGTTCTCGTTCACTAATTTCTATTTTTTCTCCTAGTCTATTAATTACTGATATGGTTTCAGAGTCATTCGCATAATTTCTATGAGCTAAAGCATATTTTTCCTTTATTTTCTTTGCTTCTTCCAAGTCTAACTTATATATATATGCTATATCACTATCTATATTTTGTCCTCCACGTTGAATAATTGAATTATTAATCATTATTCCTTTATTAAACAATGATATATTAGTTATTTCGCCACCTATATTAACAACAAAACCTGCTTGTTTATCAACTTCTTTATCTTTTAAAGCGGCATAATCTCCTATAGCGCCTAATGAAATATCAGTAACTTCTAAATTAAGCGATTCTAAAAGTCCTACAACTGAATACAAATTCTTTTTTGGAGTAGTCGCTATTACACCACGCATTGATAAGTATTTGCTTTTAATTCCTTTAGGATCTTTTACTGTTTCATCATTTGCCTTGAAATCAATTGGCATTAAAGCAATCATTTCCCTTGAATAGTCATTGTAACCTTTTAATGCTTCTTCTATTACTTCATTTACTTCTTTACTACCAATGATATAATCTGAATTGTTAACTTCTACACTGCTATTTACCATTTTAAATTCAGAAAAATAGCTTGGTATATCAGTAAGTACTTTATCAATAGTAATACCTAACATTTCTTCTACTTGACTGATTGCCATCTTAACAGACTTTTTAACTGATTCTACATCCGTAATCAAACCTTTTTTTAAACCACTATTAGAAACAGTTGTTTTGGCAAGCAAATTAATTTTATTCTTATAAAGTTCACACACTACAACCTTTACAGTGTCTGATCCAATATCAACGCTTGTATAGATTCGCTTCACTTATATCAGCTCCCTACTTTCCATACCATATAAGTATATTATACTATATTTTATTTTTAGGGTAAATAGTTATTTTGAATTTGTTAAACCTTTTAGATTATTTTATTGATTAACTTTTTTACTTCTTCATTTGCGTTATTTTCTTTTATATATAGTTCATTATTTTGCATTATATATTTATCATAAACATCATACATTATTTTTTTTCTTAAACTATTAATAGAATCAACATAAGTTTGTTTTCCATATTTTTCTAACAACTTAATATAATCTATAATATTTGATGGATAAACTAAAGAAAAACCATCATAAAATAATTTATTATACTCATCCATATTAAAAGTTTGCGTTATTTCTTTAGTAGCTTTCTTTGCCACATAGTATTGATATGGTTTTTTCGTCATCATATAATAATAAAATTTTGAATCACAAAAGCAATCATTTGAACGATTATAATTCATATATTCTTCTTTTGTAAAGATATCATAGTTATTTTGTGCAATAATAGGAATCCAATCATTTTCACCTATTTTTAATAATGAATATTTTATTCCATTCTCATCAACTTCTTTTACTAAATCAGAATATTGATTAGAAAAAGCAATATTCATTAATTGGTACATTTCTGGTTTTTCCAATTGTCTTATCATTTTTTCACCTCTTTATAAGTATAATTACTCAATTAAATAATATCATAATTTAAAAGTTTGTCAATAAAAACTGGTAGTTTAATCACCAGCTTCTTTTATTCTTTCCCAAGGTAGATTTAAATCATTTCTACCAAAATGACCATATGATGCGATTTGATAATATATTGGCCTATTTAAATTCAACTCTTTTATAATATTATCAACGCTAAAGTCAAAATTGTCATTTATAAATTTATATATATCTTCTTTAGATACTTTTTCGGTGTTAAACGTATCCAAATATATAGAAATTGGCTTATCTAAGCCTATTGCATAACTAACTTGTATTTCACATTTGTCACACAAATTATGAGCAACTATATTTTTAGCTACAAATCTAGCGTAATAAGCTCCACTTCTATCAACTTTGGATGGATCTTTACTACTTAAACATCCTCCACCAATTCTTCCCATACCACCATAAGTGTCTACTATTATTTTTCGACCAGTAGTCCCACTATCTGCATATGGACCACCTATTATAAATGACCCACTTGTATTTATTAATATTTTTGTATCTTTTAGTAATTCAACAGGAACTACTTTTTTGATAACTTTTTCGGTTATTTCTTTTTCTATATCAGTTGCTTCACTTGTATGTTGACAAGCGATAATTATTGTATCTACCCTTTTAGGTATATTATCAATATATTCTATTGTTACTTGTGTTTTGCCGTCAGGAAGTAACCAATCTATTTCTTTACTCCTTCTTACTTCTGATAATTTTTTTGCTAATTTATTAGCTAATATTATAGGTAATGGCATAAACTCTTTAGTTTCATTAGTAGCGTACCCAAACATTATACCTTGATCTCCTGCGCTTATTTTATCTTTTGTTACTGCTTTATTTATTTCATTTGATTGTTTTGAAACTTTTTCAAGTATTTCAAAATCTTCATTATATCCAATATCTTTTAATACTTCATTAGCTATTTCTTTAAAATTCAAATTAGCTAGAGTATTACATTCTCCATATATAAAGACTAAGTTATCTTTAATGGTTGCTTCAACAGCCATTTTGCTATTAGGGTCAACCTCTAAAGCAGAATCAAGTATTTTGTCTGCTATTTTGTCACATATCTTATCTGGATGTCCTTCGGTGACTGATTCACTTGTAAAATAATATTTTTCCATATATAAACTCCTCCCATTCTTTTATCAAAAAAAAACTCATTTGAAAGAGTTTACAAAAATCTCTTTCATCGATATTAGCATTACCACCTAATTTAATAGGTTGGTATGAGTTCATAGAGCTAATTCTCTCCCTCATTCTTGATAAAAGTTATACTTAAATTATAGTATTATTAATATTAATAGTCAATAATAATCCAATAAAAATCT
>JALELF010000086.1 GCA_022771715.1 Bacillota bacterium | reverse complement strand
CTATAAATTATTTTAACATATTTAAAAAAAATATGAAAGTAATTGAAATATAAAATATAAATGTGTTATAATTTTTATGGTTAGAGTAGTGAGGTAATTATGATAGTAAAAGATAAAAAAGAATTTAAAGTTATAGAAAATAATGAAACTTTTAAAATGAGTTGTGATGATAAACATATTATTTTAGAATCTAACGATAAAAATGGAATAACTGTTTATCCTGATAGCATTATATGGAGTAATTTAAATCAACTTTTTTCAAAATTGTTTTTTACCAATAATAAAAATGTAAAAAAATATGAGGATTATTTAGTTGGTTTGTCTATGAATGGAGTTAGATTTTCTTTAGTTAAAGATAATGATAACTATATTTTCTCAGTTATTTCGCCATTAGAAAGAAAAATAAAAATTCCTTTAAATAGTGAAATAGGTATTATTTTATTTGAATTTTATAATAGTATTATTAATATGAATATGGATATAGAACAAATTACTATGGCAGGTTATATGTATAGTTTAAAACATAAAAACGTAAACTATAACAAGAAGGTGAGCGTATGAATATAGTTGATGCTTGTATAATCCTTTTATTAGGATTGGGGTTTGTTATAGGATTTAAAAGGGGATTTACTAAGTCTATAGCTAAATCAGCTGGTTTTGTTTTAGTTATTATACTGGCTTTTATATTAAAAAATCCTTTATCAGAATATATGTATCAAAATTTACCATTTTTAAGTTTTTGGGGAATATTTAAAGGTGTAACTGTACTTAATATACTTCTTTATGAAGTAATCGCATTTTTAGTTATTTTAGCTCTTTTGAGTATTATTCTTAAAATGGTTATATTTGCTACAAGCATATTTGAAAAAATTCTTAATATGACTATTATTTTAGGAATTCCTTCTAAAATATTAGGAGCAGTTGTAGGATTAATTGAATACTATGTTATTGTTTTTGTTATTTTATTTGTAGTTAGTTTGCCTATGTTTGAAATAGACTTTGTGGCTGATTCTAAATTAAAAATGCCAATTTTAAGTAATACGCCTATATTAACTGATTTATCAAAAGGCACTATAAATGTATTTAATGAATTTAGTGATTTAACTGAAAAATACAAAACAAGTACTAATAGTAAAGAATTTAATACAGAAGCTTTAGATGTATTTTTGAAATATAAAGTTATAACTGTAGATTCTGCGCAAAAACTAATTGATAAAGGAAAACTAGATGTCGACAATCCAAGTGGTTTATTAGATAAATATAGAAAAGGCTAAGCCTTCTTTTATAATGCATTTAAATAAAAAATAATTGTCAATTTGACATATCTTAATTTAATGAGTACAATATATGGTGTCTTTAAAACGCAAAGGAGTGTTTTTATGAAAAATAAATTAGGTGTTGAAACATTGATTGGAATATTTACTGCTAGTGATGGCGATTTAAAAATACTTTTAAATAGAAAAAAGGATGAACCATATAAAGGTTATTGGACATTACTTGGTAGTGATTTAAAAGTTGATGAAACTTTAGAAAATAATATAACAGATGTTGTAATAGAAGAAGCAGGATTATCTAATATAAATATTGAGCAATGTCATACGTTTAGTAGTTTAGATAGAAGTGTTGATGAAAGAAAGTTAGCAGTTTCTTTTATTGGTTTAATTGATTCAAAAACAGTTGAATTGAAAAGTTTAGAAAATGATAATGAATTAGCGTGGTTTAGTATAGATGATATACCTAAAACTGGCTTTGATCACGATATAATAATAGATTATATGGTTAAGTTTGTTAAGAAAAAATTAGTTAATACAATTACATTAAGAGTTCTTTTCCCTAGTGATTTTACGTTACCAGAGTTACAAAAAGTATATGAACAAATACTTGGTTATAAATTAGATAGAAGAAACTTTAGAAAAAAATTCATGATGATGGATTTAATAGAAGATACTGGTTATAAAAACGAAGGATTTAATGGTAGACCAGCTAAATTATATTCATTTAAAGATAATATAAAGGAAAAGGAATTATTTTAATATGAATAATGGTGGATGGGGTCTTAGAGCAATGCTTGCCTTTTCTTTATTCTTTGTGGCTTTTATAATTATAGCTGCAATGTTAATAAATACCAACTTTAATAATGTTTCTCCTAAAAAAGGAGAAAATAAGCAAACAACTTATTATGATTTAGAAGTTAAAATGGTTAATGCGACTAAAAAGTATATGACTAAAAATTATAAAAACTTAGTAAATGATATAGAAATACCTGTTAAACTTAAAACACTTGTTAGTTCTAGTTATTTAGCACCCATTAAAGATATACATAGTAAAAAAGAGTGTACAGGTTATGTTATGTTTATAAAGAAAGATAATATAGTTGAATATAAGCCTTATTTAAAGTGCGATAACTATAAAACTAATGGCTATAATAGTAATTATGATTAAGACAATTTATATTGTTTTTTTCTTTATTGAATTTACAAATATAATATGGTATATTTTAGAAGGTGATTATATAATGAAATCTATGATAAAAGAAAAACTATCATTAGTACCCAATTTACCAGGGTGCTATTTAATGAAAAATAAAGATGGAGTAATTATATATGTGGGGAAAGCTAAAAAATTAAAAAATAGATTGTCTTCATATTTTAGAGGAACTCATACCGGTAAAACCGCTAAATTAGTAAGTGAAATAGTTGATTTCGAATATATTGTAATTAATAGTGAAAAAGAAGCTTTAGTTTTAGAATTAAATCTAATAAAAAAACATGATCCTAAATATAATATTTTACTTAGAGATGATAAGAGTTATCCTTATATAGAACTTACAAACGATTCGATTCCAAGATTATCTGTAGTAAGAAATATTAATAGAAAAAAAGATCATAGAAATTTATATGGACCATATCCCAACGTAACAGCAGCCCGTAATACAGTTAATTTGCTTAATAGGATGTATCCTTTAAGAAAATGTACGACATTTAATAAAAAGCCATGTTTATATTATCATATTAATCAGTGTTTAGGATATTGTACAAAAAGTATAGATCATAATGTTATTGATTCGTTAAAAAGTGATATTATTAAATTTTTAAAAGGTGATAATTCCTTAATAATAGATAAAATAAAAAAGGAAATGAAAGTTTATATAGATAATATGAATTATGAAAAAGCTAAAGAATTAAAAGAAATGTTAGATTATATAAACATAACATTAGCAAAACAAGAAGTGGAATTAAAAGATAGTGTTGATAGAGATGTATTTGGTTACTATTTTGATAGAGGTTATTTATCTATTCAAGTATTCTTTATAAGAAATGGAAAAATAGTTGAAAGACATTTCAAAATAATACCAACTATAGATGAAATAGATGAAGAATTAACAAGATATATAGCTGACTTTTATAGTAAAGATGTTTTAATCCCTAAAGAAGTATTAGTACCAGATATTGTAGATGATAATTTGTTAAAAGAGTATTTAAATACAAATATTTTGATACCCCTTAAAGGTATTAAACATAATTTAGTTGAAATGGCGTGTAATAATGCTAAAATAAAATTAGATGAGGAATATGAATTAATAAAAAAAGATGAAAATAAAACAATTTTAGCTAATGAAGAATTAAGAGAAATATTAAATCTATCTAAATTAGATAGAATAGAAATATTTGATAACTCTAACCTGTTTGGAACTTTTAATGTATCAGGAATGGTTGTTTTTACAAATGGAGCTCCTAATAAAAATGAATATAGAAAATTTAAAATAACAAATGATAAAAATGATGATTATGGAACAATGCGAGAAGTAATTTATCGAAGATATTTTAGAGTTTTAAAAGATGATTTAGTTAGACCAGATTTAATTATTGTTGATGGTGCCAAAGGTCAGATGAATGTTGCTCGCGAAGTAATTGAAAGTTTAAATATGAATATACCAGTAGTTGGCCTTAAAAAAGATGATAAGCATAATACTAATTCCTTACTTGCTTTTGAACCAATAGAAGAAATTCCTATAGATAAAAGAAGTAATTTGTTTTATTTACTAGAAAGAATGCAAGATGAAGTGCATAATTTTACTATTAGTTATCATAAGCAAATAAGAAGTAAAGGAAGTTTATCTAGTGTTTTAGATAATATTTCAGGTATAGGTGAAATCAGAAAAAAAGAATTATTAAAAAAATATAAAACTATATCTAAAATGAAAGAAGCTAGTATAGATGAGTTAAGTAATATTATTCCTAGTAATGTTGCGATTAATTTAAAGGAATTTTTAAATGAATTTAATTAAAATAATACTTTATAGTATTATTTTTTGCTTTTGTCGATTTCTGTTGATATATGTATTTTTTTATGCTATACTTTAGTTAAAGTAGGAGTTGATTATTACTTATTTGTAGTTTGTTGTTAGCTGTTAGTTGTACGTTATATTTGGTTATATTTAGATAAAGGAGGAAAATATGAAAAAAATGAAACTTGTTTTTTTAGTATTTGTGGTCACTTGTATTTTATCTATCATGAACGTCAAAGCAAGCTACTTGGTAATAAGTGGTATTACAATTCCTAGATTTAGTGGGATTTATACTTCTGATGAAGCTGTAAAAGATACTTTTAGTAATCAGTATATGAAAAAAATAGGAGCAGTAGATAAAAACTCTGGAGATGGAAGAGCAATTGAAGCACAAATTCAAGGGACTCTTACCGGCTTTATATTGTTAAATGATAATCAGTTTACTGTTTTGCCTAATTCAAATAGTGGATATGGAGAAATGCCAGGAACTTATCGTATACTTTTAAAATCAAAGAAATCATTAATTACTGAAGCATATTTTACAGGTAAATGGGTTTTAGATGAAAACCTTTTATATTAAATAATTTATAAGTTAATAATCAACTTTTATCTAATATATCGGGAGGAAAATATGAAAAATTTTTTAAAAAAAAATAAAATATTTCTTTTGACTTTATTAGTTTTAATATTATGGGCGTCATATGTAGCAATTTACTTTTACATTAATAAAGTAAATAATAGAATTGGTATTATAAGTGAAGATCCAATATATATATTTTTTAGTTTAATTTCGAGTTCCTTTTGGATATTCCAATTAATATTTCCAATATTCGTAATAGTACCAGCCACTTGGAATTTTAATAAAAAAATGAATTCTGGTTTTATAAAAAATTATGTAATGAGAATGAAATATAAAAATTGTTTGCAATCTTTTTATAAAGAAGCACTAAAAGCTGCATTTATAGTACCAATATTTTTTTTATTTTTATTATTTTTATGTTGCATCTTAGCAGGCGGTTTTAAATTTGGAAGTAGTATTGATTTATATAATGTTTTTTCTACTAATCTTTATGATTATGCATCACAGTGGAAAGAATTTACATTTGTTTATTTCTTTAATTTAATAATGTATGGAATATTTTATGTTAATTTATCACTTATTTGTTGTAGAAAAAAGGCTAATTTAGCTATTTCCATTGTTTTATCATTTATAGTGTATTTTTCTTTAGAAATATTTATTAATTTATTTTGTGGTTTAGTCTTTTCAAGATTGTTAGACATTCATTATACTGTTTATTTATTTTCATTAACTGGCGCAATTGTCTATGAAAGAGTTAAACTTGAATATACAGTTATATATTCCATATGTTTAGTTATTATATCATCATTTATTTTATATTTAACTTATAAAAATGAAGAAAAGGTGTTAATAGAATATGAAAAGCAAAATTAAATATACTTATCAAATATATAAAAAAACAGTAAATACAACTAATTTTATTTTACTTTTTTGTTTATCAATAGTAGGCTCTTTTTTTGGAGTTTTTGGATGTGCCTTAGGTGATATCTACCTTGAAGGATTTTTTTCGATTTTTTGGAATGAAAATTATGTTTCTTTTGTTTTATTATTATTACTTTTAAATATGATAAATGTTTATACAATTTTTAATGAAAACGATTATTTTATAATTAGAATAAAAAATAAAAAAGAATATATTAATCAATTATTATGGGTTACATGTCTCAGTAGCTTTGTGCTTGTATTAACAAATATTATGCTTGTTATTATATTTCTTAATCTTTTTAATTCTAATGCGCCATTATATGAAGTAAAAAATTATCATATGAATGCATGGATATATGCAGTATTTGTACTTATTAAATTCATTATTTTAACACAACTGATAACAGTAATAAATGTTTTATTGATTAAACTAATTGATAAAAAAATAGTAATAATTGTTAATATTATTTTATTATTTTTAATTAGATTAATTCCTAGTTCTAATGGGGTAATAAGTTCAGTAGTTAATATGCCTTTATCTATTTTTGATTATTTCGGACAAGTAAAATATATCAGTTTCATATTTGAAATACTATGTTTTGTTTTATATTGCGTTATAATTCTATGTGTAGTACAGGTATTAAAAAAAGTATATTTTAATATGAAAAAAGGCGTTTTAGAATGAAATATATATTAGTTAATGATTTGAAATTAATAAAACAAAAAAAGAAAATGGTGCTTGCTTATCTAATTATTTTATTAGGTTATTTACTATATAATCGTTTAATAGGTAACAAATTAAACATTGATTTGGTTTATGGAATGTTTGGTTTAGATTGCAACTTTATGTCACCTTTTCTTGATATACTAATGTATATTTATAGTATAGTTTTATTTATATATTTTGCATTATTAATTTTTGATAATGATATAAAAACTAATATAACTAATATCTTCCTTAGAATGAATCTAAAAAAGTGGTTATTAATTAAAATAATATCAATTATTAATATAACTTTAGTTATAAAATTATTATCTTATGCACCTATAATATTTATTTATCTGATTAATAATGTTTTTACTTTTGAAATAATTAATTGCTTAGTTATTAACCTAATTTGGATTGTATCGATTGAAATGCTAGTTTTATACGTATATATATTGTTAAAAAAAGCTCCTTATTTGTTGTTTATAATTATTGTAGTTATGTTATTAAATTATAAATATTTATTTTTTAGTTTCATAGCACATAGTAATTACATTTTTATGGCTTTATTAATAAATATAATTTTAATTACAATAATTTTATTAAGTAGTAAAAGAAGTATTTGTATATTTGAAAATATAAATTGGAGGTAAATATGGAAATAAAAATAGAAAATTTAAGTAAAGAATTTAAAGGAATTCCTGTATTAACTAATATTAATTTAGATTTTAAAAGTGGGAAAATATATGGATTAACCGGTAGAAATGGTAGTGGGAAAAGTGTATTTTTAAAAATTTTATGTGGTTTTTATAGACCAACCACAGGACGTGTATTATATGATAATGTTGATATAAATATGAATGATAATTTTGCACCTAATACGAGAGCTTTAATAGAAAAACCTAATTTTTTATCTGATTTAACAGGCTTTGAAAATTTAAAATTATTGGCGTCAATTCAAAATAAAATAGGTGAAAAGGAAATAAATGAAACATTGGATAGAGTTAATTTAACTGCTGAAAAAAATAAAAAATATAGTAAATATTCACTTGGAACTAAACAAAAATTAGGAATAGCGCAAGTGTTGATGGAAAATCCAGAAGTAATTATATTGGATGAACCATTAAATGGCATAGAAAAAGAAACATCAATGAAAATACGAGAAATTTTAAAAGAAGAAAAAGAAAAAGGAAAATTAATAATAGTGGCGACACATTTAAAAGATGATGTTGATACATTAGTTGATGAACTATATGAATTTGATGCTGGTAAAGTTGAAAAAATTCAAAATCGTACTATCATGAATTAGTTTCTCAGCTAGATTTTTTATTTCTGAAAACTTGCATATGGTATAGAAGTGTTACTGCTTAATAATATATAGGAACTATCTAAATTTATGTTTCTTTACATATTAAATGGACGTGATGTTAGATGTATACGATGAATTCATTAATCGTGTGATGATTCATAAGATAATGTGTCAAATGTTTAAAAAGTAATAGATAATTCTATTATTTTTTCTTTTGTTTTGATATAATTATTGTAAGGTGATAAATGTGCACAATATATATGGATTATCTTTAAAAGATTTAGAAGATTACTTTATAAAAAAAGGTGAAAAAAAATTTAAAGCAGAACAAGTTTTTATGTGGCTTTATAAAAATAGAGTTAATTCATTTGATGAATTCAGTAATATAAAAAAAGAGACAATTGAATTATTAAAACAAGATTTTAATATGGATAAATTGCAAATAATAAAAAAATTAGAAGATGATAGTACAGTTAAATATTTGTTTAATTTAAGTGATAAAAACAAAATAGAGGCTGTTTTAATGCGTCATGATTATGGTAATAGTTTGTGCGTTTCTAGTCAAGTAGGATGCAATATGGGTTGTTCTTTTTGTGAAAGTGGAAGACTTAAAAAAGTTAGAGATTTAAAAGCTTATGAAATGGTTTTGCAAATACTTGAAATTGAGGAAGATTTAAATTTAAGGATAAGTCATGTTGTTCTTATGGGAATAGGAGAGCCTTTAGATAATTATGATAATGTTATGAAATTTATTGATATTATTAACTCAAATAAAGGGATAAACATTGGTTCTAGACATATAACTATATCTACATGCGGATTAGTTCCTAAAATTAAAGAATTTATGAAAACAGATAAACAAGTTAATTTAGCAATTAGTCTTCATGCTTCTAATGATGAATTAAGATCAAAACTAATGAAAATTAATAAAGTTTATAAAATTAGTGATATAATAGAAGTAATAAAAGAATATATCAAAGTAACTAATAGAAGAGTTACATTTGAATATATTATGTTAAAAGATGTAAATGATAAAGTAGAAAATGCGATTGAGCTTGCTAATCTTTTAAAGGGTATAAACTGTTATGTCAATTTAATACCTTATAATGAAACAAGTCATATTGAATATAAAAAAAGTTCTAAAGAGCAAATAATGAAATTCTATGATATACTAAAGAAAAATAATATAAATGTAACCGTTAGAAAAGAATTTGGTTCTAACTTAAAAGCTGCCTGTGGGCAACTTAGATCCTTATATATGGAGGAATAATATGAAACATTTTTATATAACAGATCCGGGAATTGTACGTGACCATAATGAAGATAGTGTCACAATTGCGGAAAACAAAAACAATGAATATATGATGGTGGTAGCAGATGGCATGGGTGGTCATACTGGTGGCGAAATAGCTTCTACTATTGCTGTAACTCATCTTGAAAAAAAGTTTGAAACAGTCGATTCTTTAGGCGATAAAGAGGAAGCTATTAACTTTCTGAAGCAGGCAGTTAATGAAGCAAATATTCTAATATATGAATATACAAAAATAAATCCAGATAGTTTAGGAATGGGTACAACTATTGTAATTGCGCTTTTTACAAAAGATTATTTATTATTTGGTAATATTGGTGATAGTTCTGGTTATGTAATAAAAAATGGCAAACTTCATAAAATTACAAATGACCATACTCTAGTTAATTTACTTGTTAAAACAGGAGAATTAACTAAAGAAGAAGCAGCTAATCACCCAAGGAAAAATGTTTTAATGAAAGCATTAGGAGCTAATGAAACAGTAGAAATGGATGTTTTTGATGTTGAAACAGACGTGGAAGGCGTATTTTTGTGCAGTGATGGCCTTACTAATATGCTTAATGATGACCAAATAATGAAAGTTCTAAGTGAAAATTCTACTTTAGAAGAAAAACTAAAAAAATTAATTTATAAATCTAATAACAGGGGCGGTTTGGATAATATTGCAATAGCATGTTTACTGAAGGATGGTGAATTAAATGGTTGTTAAGGGACAAAAAATAAACGACCGTTATCAAATAATTAGATTAATAGGTGAAGGTGGTATGGCTAATGTTTATTTAGCACTAGATACCATTTTAGATAGATATGTCGCTGTTAAAATTCTAAGAGGAGATTTAGCAAGTGATGAAAAATTTGTAAGAAGATTTCAAAGAGAAGCAATAAGTGCTAGTTCTCTTAATCACCCTAACATTGTTGAAATGTATGATGTAGGTGAAGATAATGGACAATATTTTATAGTAATGGAATATGTAGAAGGAAAGACCTTAAAAAGCTTAATTAAAAAACGTGGGGCTTTAACTATTCCTGAAGTAATTGATATTATGTTACAACTTACTTCTGGTTTAGCTTGTGCTCATAATAGCTACATAATTCATAGGGATATAAAACCTCAGAATATTTTGATAAAAGATGACGGAACAGTTAAAATAACTGACTTTGGAATTGCTATGGCAATTAATAGTCAAGAGTTAACGCAAACTAATTCAGTTATGGGGTCAGTTCATTATTTACCACCAGAACAAGCAAATGGAAGTGGTTCTACTATTAAAAGTGATATCTATTCTTTAGGTATACTTATGTATGAATTACTTACTGGTTCTATCCCATTTAAGGGTGACAACGCTGTTGAAATAGCTATAAAGCAAATGAAAGATCAAATACCTAGTATTTGCAAAATAAATCCTGATATTCCACAAAGTATTGAAAACATTGTTTTGAAAGCAGCAGCAAAAAATCCTAAAAATAGATATGATAATGTTAATGAAATGTATGCAGATTTAACTAAGTGTTTGGACCCAGAAGTAATGCATCAAGATAGAATAGTTTATGAATATCCTGAACAAGAATTAGAAACAACAAAAGAGATGCCTAATCTAAATGATGAAATTTCTTCAGAATTAGATGAATTAGAAAATAAAGAAAAATCTAATAAATTAAGTATGGCTGTTGTAATAACAGGTTCTATTTTTATGGCTACTTTAGTTATTATTGGATTACTTGTTATATTTTATCCTAAATTAACCGCAACTAAAGAATTACAAATACCTTCGGTTGCTAATAAGACAATAGTAGAAGCTGAAAACATTTTAAAAGATTTAGGATTTAAAGTAAATGTTGATATAAAAGAAGAAAATAGTAATGAAATAGAAGAAGGTCTTGTAATTGGAACAAGTCCTAAAGATGGTAGAACAGTAAAAAAAGGTACTGAAATTACATTAATAGTATCACTTGGTGAATCAGGCTTTACTTTAGATAATTATGTGGGTAAGACTTATTATGAAGTAGAAGCAATGCTTAAAGAGAGAGGTATTCATGTTGTTGTCGACAAAGTAGAAGTAGAAGATAAAGAAAAATATACTGAAAATGTTATTGTTAGTCAAAAACCAGAAAGTGGAACTAGAGTTGTAGAAAAAGACACTGTTACTTTATATATACCAGATATAGTTACAGAGTATCCTGATTTTACAGATGGTTCTTGGAGTATTACTGATATTGAAACATTCTGCAAAACTTATGGAATTACTTTAAGTAAAGAATATAGAGAAACTAGTGCTTATACACCTGGTCAAATTATTAGTCAAAGTAGAGGAAAGGGAACAAAAGTTATGCCAACTACTCTAAAAATAGTAATAGCATCTTCTCCTACTCCAAGCGAACCTACTGAAAAAGAGGAATAAATGGAAGGATTGATTATTAAAGTCGTAAGTAATGATTATACTGTTTTAGCAAAGAATAAGACGTATATATGCAAACCAAGGGGAAAATTTAGAAATAATAATTTAACTCCCTTGGTTGGTGATTACGTTATATTTGATGAAGTAAATTGTTATTTAAAAGAAATACTCCCCAGAAAGAATTCTTTAATAAGACCTCTTATTTCTAATATAGATTTATGCTTTATAATTACTAGTACAAGATATCCTGACTTTGATTCTCATTTACTTGATAAGTTGTTAGTATTAATAGAATTTAATAATATAAAACCTATTATTGTTTTCACTAAATTAGATTTACTGAAAGATGAAGAATTAAATGAAATTGAAAAAGTAATGAATTATTATAAAAAAATAGGGTATGAGGTTTATAAGAATACTGAAGTTGATTTAATAAAAAAATGTTTTAAAGGTAAAATATCAGTATTTACTGGTCAAAGTGGAGCAGGTAAAAGTACATTACTTAATAAATTAAATGTTAATTTAAATTTAGAAACTAATGATATTTCTTATAAATTAGGTCGTGGTAAGCATACAACTAGACATGTAGAACTTATGAGCATTTATGATGGCTTAGTTGCTGATACACCTGGTTTTTCCAAACTAAGTTTAAATGAAATGACTATATCAGATATAAGAGATAACTTTATTGAGTTTAATGTTTATAAAGATAAATGCAAATATAGAGATTGTATGCACTTAAAAGAAGATGACTGCTTTATTAAAAATAATCCAAATATTTTAAAAAGTCGTTATGATAATTATGTTAATTTTGTAAATGAAAGAAAGTGATTTATGAAAATATCAGCATCATATTTATCTATAAAAGATAATATAGAAGAAAATATAAAAAGACTTGATAACTCTAAGATTGACTATATTCATGTCGATGTTATGGATGGTATGTTTGTTCCGAATAAGACTTTAAATTTTTCAATTATTAAAAATATTTTGAGTAATCATACTAAAGATTTAGATATTCATTTAATGGTAAATGATGTTTATAGTTATATTGATAAATATGCTAAATTAAATCCAGAATTTATTACTTTTCATTATGAAGTAGTAGATGATCCTTATTTGGTAATTGACTATATTAAATCATATGGTATAAAAGCAGGTATTTCGATAAAGCCTAATACTGATATTAGCGTATTAGATGATTTGCTTGATTATGTTGATTTAATTCTAGTTATGAGTGTCGAGCCTGGCAAAGGTGGTCAAAAGTTTTTAGAACAAACTTATGACAAATTAAAATATTTAAAAGATAAAAAAAAGTGTTATCATTATGTAGTCGAAGTTGATGGTGGAGTAAATGATACCAATATAAAAAACTTAAAATGTGATATTGCTGTAGTAGGTAGTTTTATTACTAATTATGATAATTATGATGAACAAATAGAAAAACTAAAATAACCTAATTAATATTAGGTTTTTACTTTATATCAAACAAATGTATTGACATATATAGTGGCTTATAGTATGATTTTAATGTTATAAAATATCTAGGAGGCATGTATGAAAATAGAAAAGCTAAAGAGATTACCTAGTGGTAAATATAAAATAATATTCGATAATGATGAAAAAATGATAACATATGATGATGTTATATTAAAAAACAATTTACTTTTTAATAGAGAAGTGGATAAAGAAAAACTAAGAGATATTAATTTAGATACAGAATACTATAATATTTACAATAAAGTATTAAATTATATTGTTAAAAGAAAAAGAAGTATAAAAGAAATAAAAGAATATTTAAAGAAATTTGACTTAAGTGAAGAAGATAATAAATTTATAATAAATGTGTTTATTGATAATGGTTTATTAAATGATAAAAGTTTTGCTAAATCATATATATCAGATAAAATATATTTATCTAATATAGGTCCCAATAAAATAAAAGAAGAATTACTTAGTCATGATATAGATATAAGTATAATAGAAGAAGAAATAAATAATGTATCGAAAGATGTAATTAAAGAAAAATTAAAAAAAATAATTAATAAAAAAATAAATTCAAATCAAAATAAATCAAATTATATGTTGAAACAAAAACTATTATATGAATTATCTAATAATGGTTATGATAAAGATATGATTTTAGAAATATTTGATAGCTTTTCTTCTAATGATGAAGATATAGCAAAAAAAGAGTATGATAAGCTTTATAATAAATTATCCAAAAAATATAGTGGTAGTGAATTAGAAATAAAGATTAAACAAAAAATGTATCAAAAGGGTTTTAATTACAAAAAATAAGAGTAGCGATACTCTTATTTTAATTTATTAATTGTTTTATTGTATAAGTCATTGATTGTAGTTTCATAAATATTTAAATTATATTTTTCTCTTACTTTAGCTAAATATATTTGAACACTATTACTACTTTCATTAAGTTTTTGATTAGCTAAAGCAGCAGTGATTTTATCTCTAGAATCTTCTAAAGATGGTTTTTCATTACCACTTACTTTATAAATAATATGGTATCCATATTGACTTTCAACTGGTTCAGTAGTGTATTTGCCATCTTCTAGTTTATATGATGCAGCCCAGAAAGCAGAATCAGTATTTTCTTTAGAGAAGTTTTCAAATAAACCACCATTGCTTGCTGTACCATCTTGAGAGTTTTCTTTAGCTAATGTTTCAAAATCAGCACCATTATTTAATTCATTAATTAAATTTTTAGCTTTTTCTAAAGCTTCTTCTTTTGCTTTTTTAATATCATCTTCACTAGCGTCTTTTTCATAGCTTGGAATTATTAAAATATGTCTAACTGTCATAGTACCGAAGATTTCATCTTCATAGTATTTTTTTATTTCATCTTCTGTTAAAATACTTTTTACATAATTTTCAGCTACTTTAGTTGCTTTATAATCTTTAGCTATCATATTTTTAAAGTCTTTAATACTATCATAGTATTGTAAAACATATTTATCAAAGTCAGTACCTTTAGCTTCATATTGTGCTTTTAAATATTTATATTGTCTATCAGCATAGCTATTAGCAGCATCTTCATCAGTAAATTCTTTAGATATAATAAATTCATCTATTAAATTAATAAGTACATTAGTACCGCTTTCTTCTTTTAAAGCACTATATAAGTCATCAGCTGTTATTTGTTTTCCTTCAACTTCAGCAACTACTTCTTTTCCATCTTCTAATTTTGGTATTTGTTTTTGTCCACAACCGGTTACCATCAATAAACCACACAATCCTAAAACGACTAATTTTTTCTTCACAAATATAATCTCCTTTCATCGTCCTATATAATAATAACAAAAATAGATAAAAAAAACAATAAAAGTAATCACAAATATTACATTTTTCCATAAAATATGATTGAAAAGATAAAAAAGGAGGAGAGACTATGTGTTGTAATAATGGAGTTTCTGGTGCAGCTATCGTATTAGTATTATTCATTCTTTTAATTATCATACTTGGGGCTTATATTTAGGCTTAAAGGAGGTGTAACTATGAGTTGTCAAAGAGAACAAACTCAAACATGTACAACTACAACTAATACAAGTAGATGTAATAATGGCTATATAATCTTAATTGTGCTTTATATTTTACTTGCTATTATACTAGGTTCATGTTTATTTTAAGAGCTTACAAATGTAAGCTTTTTTTATGTTATATAATCGAACACATGTATTGACTAATCAGACTATCCGTAATATAATTTAATTGTTACTAATAAATATTATGATATTTTGTTATAATAATGATAGGAAGTGATAAATTATGTATACACCACTTAATATAAAAACAAATAATACCTTATTGTCTAGTTTAATAAAAATAGATGATTTAATAGAATTTGCTATTAAAAATAATTTAAAATCTTTAACTATTACTGACAATAACATGTATGGTGTAATGGAATTTTATCACAAATGTTTAAACAATAATATTAAACCGATAGTAGGATTAGATGCAATTATAGATAAATATAATATAATTTTATATTGTATGAATTATAATGGTTATAAAAATTTACTTAGATTAGCAACCCAAATGAGTGAAAATGCTATAAATTTTGAAGTATTAAAGAAATATAGTAATGATTTGATTTGCATTGTTCCATATAATAGTAATAGTATAATAAATGAAATCGAAAAAATATATAAAATAGTATTTAAAAGTTATAAAAATTCTTCTGAAAGAAAATTATTAATGGGTGATAATTTAGTATATATGAATGAAATTCTATATTTAGAAGAAAAGAACAGTATATATTTGAATTATTTAATCGCAATTAGAGATAGATTAACAATAAAGGAAGTAACTACTAAATATAACAATCATTTGTTTTTAGATATAAATACTGATTTAGAAAATAATCAAAAAATTTGTGATTTATGTAACTTAGAAATAGTTTTTAATAAAAATATGATACCTAAGTATACTGTAGAAGATAGTTTTGCTTATTTGAAAGATTTATGTAAAGAAGGATTAATAAGAATATTTGGTAAAACTGTCAAAAAAGCTTATCTAGATAGATTAAAGTACGAATTAGATGTAATTAATAAAATGGGATTTAATGATTACTTTTTAATTGTATATGATTATGTTAAATTTGCTAAAGATAACGATATTTTAGTATCTCCTGGTAGAGGAAGTGCAGCTGGTTCATTGGTTTCATATTTGCTCAACATAACGACAATAGATCCATTAAAATATGATTTATTATTTGAAAGATTTTTAAATCCAGAACGTATTAGTATGCCGGATATTGATATGGATTTTGATTCAGAGAGAAGAGAAGAAGTAATTAAATATTGTATTCAAAAATATGGTAGTAAAAGAGTTGCGCCTATTATAACTTTTAGTACCCTTAAATCTAGACAAGTTATAAAAGATGTAGCAAGAGTTACGATGATTGATTCAAAAACAGTAGATATTTTATGTAATATGTTAGATAGAAATCTATCATTAAGTGACAATTATAAATTAGATAAAGTTAAGAATTATTTAAATATAAATAGGGAGCTATTAAATATATATAAAATAGCTCTTCAATTAGAAGACTTGAAAAGACAAACTTCTATTCATGCGGCTGGTGTTGTAATGAGTAATGTTGATTTAGAAGAAGTTATTCCTTTAGAGAAACATGATACTATGTATTTAACTGGTTATTCTATGGAGTATTTAGAAGAGTTAGGTTTAATCAAAATGGATTTTTTAGGAATAAGTTTTTTAACATTAATAAGTGATATATTAAAAGATATAGAAAAAATATATAATAAAAAGTTACGTTTTGATGATATTCCAATGGATGATAATAATGTATATGAAATATTTAAAAATGCTAATACACTTGGAATATTTCAATTTGAATCAAATGGAATGATGAATTTTTTAAGAAAATTAAAGCCAGACTCTTTTGATGATATAATAGCGGCTATTGCATTATATAGACCAGGACCTATGAGTAATATAGATTCATATATTAAAAGAAAACAAGGCAAGGAAAAAATAGAATATATTGTTCCAGAATTAGAGGAAACATTAAAACCAACTTATGGAATTATTATATATCAAGAACAAATAATGCAAATTGCATCAATTATAGCTGGTTATACATTAGGAGAAGCAGATGTTTTAAGAAAAGCTATGAGTAAGAAAAAAGAAGATATATTATTAAAAGAAAAAGATAAATTTATATCTGGCTGTATGAAAAATGGCATTTTAGAGTATAAAGCAATCGCAATTTATGAGTTGATACTTAAATTTGCTTCTTACGGCTTTAATAAATCCCATTCAGTAGCGTATTCAGTAGTAGCGTATAAAATGGCTTATTTGAAATTATATTATCGAAAAGTTTTCCTTAAAAATCTTTTAACAAGATTTATAAATAGTCCTGAAAAAACAAAAGAATATATTTATGAATGTAAAAAAAATAATGTTTCAATTTTAAAACCAGACATTAATTTAAGTACAAATACATATAACATAGAAGAAAATGGAATAAGATTTCCATTACTTAATATTAAAAATATTGGGATGAATGCTGTAAATACTATTTTAGAGGAAAGAAAAAAAGGCTTGTTTAAAGATATTTTTGATTTTGCTCAAAGAGTATATGGTAAAAGTGTAAATAAAAAAACACTAGAGTGTTTAATTGATTCTGGTTCTTTTGATTCGTTTGGCTTAACTAAAAAAACATTAAAAGAAAACATTGATATAATAATTAATTATAGTGAATTAGGTGGCATTTTAAATAATGATGAATCATTAAAACCGGTTTTAAATATGGAAGAAGAATATTCTAAGCAAGAATTAATAAAAAATGAATTAGAAACCTTTGGATTTTATTTAAGTGAACATCCTGTAACCAGTTATAAGTTGAAAGAAAAATGTATGGATTTAAATAGAATAGAAGAGTATTTTAATAAAAAAATAGTTACTATTGTTTATATTGATAAGATAAAAGAAGTTGTAACTAAAGATAATGAGAAAATGATGTTTATAATTGGTAGTGATGAAATGGCTACAGCTGATATTGTTGCTTTTCCTAGAGTTTGTAAGAGAGTAGATGTTAAAGTAGGAGATGTTATAAGAATTGAAGGAAAAGTTGAAAAAAGATTTGATAAGTATCAAATCTTAGTATATGATATTATAAATTATCACTAATTATATTTATAATTTCATCTTTTAATTCATTAGAACAATTCTGCCATAGTATTTCAAAAAATACTCCCATTCCAGGAAGCGTTATTTCTTCGTTCATTTTAAGTGAAGATATAATGCTTTCTTTTATTTCATCTTTACTAGAATTCTTAAAATTATCAATAATGCTTTTTCTTATATCTATATTCATAAAAAATCTCCTTTTACATATTATGTAATAAAACTGTTTAAAATATACATAATGTATAAATATGTTTTGACATCATTACAGAAAATAGTGTATAATAATATCTAGATAGGAGATGAATAATATGGGATGGACAATTTTATTAGTTGTAGTTGTGTTATTAGTTTTATATTTTATAACTGCATACAATGGTTTAGTAAATTTAAGAAATATGGTGAAGGATCAATGGGCTCAAGTTGATGTTCTACTTAAAAGAAGAGCTGATTTGATTCCTAATTTAGTAGAAACTGTTAAAGGATATGCTGCTCATGAAAAAGATACTTTAGAAGCTGTTATTAATGCTAGAAATAAGGCAGTAAGTGCTACAACTTCTGAGGAAGAAATGAAAGCTAATGGGGAATTAACAGGTGCTTTAAACAGATTATTCGCATTAGCAGAAAGTTACCCTGAATTAAAAGCTAACACTAATTTCATTGATTTACAAAACAATTTAAAAGAAGCTGAAGATAAAATTTCTTATGCAAGACAATTTTATAATGATGCTGTTCTTAAATATAAGAATAAGTTAGAGATGTTTCCATCTAACATCGTGGCTTCTATGTTTGGGTTTAAACCTGAAGCATTCTTTGAAGTATCTGAAAAAGATAAAGAAGTTCCACAAGTTAAATTTTAGGCTTATTTATAAGCCTTTTTAGGTGATTATATGAAAAAAATATTTTATACGATAGCTTTATTTTTATTACTTATTCCTTTAAAAGTAGGTGCTACTTCTACATATATTGATAATTATTATATTGATATTACAGTTAATGATAATGGCAATTTACTTGTGAAAGAGCTTTTTACTTATAAAGGTAAGTTTAATGGAGCTTATAAAACAATAAGTTATAATAGTAATAGTGCTACAGTAGCACTACCAGTAGATTCTAGTCTTTATTCTCCAGATGATGTTATTTTAAAAGAAATAAAAGACATTAAAGTAGATAGTAATGTTGACTTTTCTTATATAAATCATGAAGGTTCTGTTTTTGAAAGAAATGATTACGCCAGTGTTGGAAGTAATGGCTATTATTCAGTTACGTCTGGTTATAAAGAATATACTTACAAGATATTTAACCCTGGTACATATAAAGGTTTTTATATTGAATATGAATTAGAAAATGCTGTTATAAATCATAGTGATGTTGCTGAGGTTTGGTTAAATATATTTAATAATATACCTGATAATATTAACCATTTAGAACTTCATGTTAATATAGAAAATAATAATGAACTTTTAAGAGCTTGGGCACATGGACCACTAACTGGTAATATTAAAATTGTTAACAATAAACAGGTAATATTTACTGTTGACGATTTAACCACTAGTGATACTTTCGATATAAGACTAGCTTTTGATAAGTTAGGAAATGCTAAAAAAAGTAGTGATGTGGTTGCTCTTGATAAAATAATTGAATATGAAACAAATTTAGCTGATATTGCTAATCAAGAAAGAGAAGACGCAAGAAAATATTTAGAAGAATATGAAAAGAAACAAAAATTTAGAGCAAGAATATTTAATGTTTGTGGTTGCTTTTGGATATTGGGATTGTTATGTTTAATTAGATTCATATATAAAAACTATGATAAAGAGTATTTAAGTGAATTTAAAGGTAAATATTTTAGAGATATACCTAATGATAATGATCCAGCACTTGTTGGTTATTTAGTTAATAAAAAAATTAGAACTGAAGATTTATCTGCGACTATTTTAAATTTAATAAATATGAAGAAAATTGAATTTGCTAAGGTAGATAAAAAAGATTATAAATTTACTTTGGTAGACGAAACTAATTTAACTGATACCGAAAAATTAGCTGTTAATTTGTTATTTGATGGTGGTAAAAGCGAATTGCTATCATCATTTAAAAAACGTGCGAAAGCTAGTTATACTTCATTCTTGAAAGATTATAGTGATTGGTATAAAAGCTCTTTAAACGAAGCAAAGGCTAAGAATTATTTTGAAATAAAAATTGCTGCAAAATTATTAAGTGTTTTATATTCTTTAATTGGTTTATTTTTACTAATTTTAGCTAATGAATATACTAATAAAATATTAGTTATAGCTATTTTCTTACTAGCACTTATTTCTTTAATTTATTTTGCTACTTATACTAAAAGAACAAAAGAAGGAAATGAAGAATATTTAAAGTGGATAGGGCTTAAAAACTTCATGAATGATTTTGGCAAAATGGATGTAAAAGAATTGCCAGAGGTTAGGCTATGGGAAAAATATTTAGTGTATGCTGTATCTTTAGGATGTGCTAGCAAACTTGCTAAAACAATGAAAATAAAGATAAAAGAAATGAATACTGATATTAATACGTTAGATACTAGTTATATGGATGATTTTTATTTTATGTCTAGTATGAATAGTGTTATTACTTCATCTATTAATAGTGCTATATCTTCCGCTAGGAGTGTAGCTGCTTCTGAAAATTCTAGTGGTTCAGGATTTGGCGGCGGTTTCTCTGGTGGAGGTGGAGGCTTCTCTGGTGGGGGCGGAGGCTCTACAGGACACTTTTAAAATTAGACATCTTTAGATGTCTTTTTCATTGTTTATTTTTGCAAAGTATGGTAATATTATTACTCTAAAAGTAGAAAGGGTATGATAAAAATGACAAGAAATAAGGGCTTTACTTTAATAGAATTATTAGCGGTAATAGTAATATTAGCAATAATAACCGTAATAGCGACTCCAATAATAACCGGAATAATAGAAGATGTTAAAAAAGCAGCATTTGAAAGAAGTGTAGATGGAATAGTAAAAGGAACTGAAACAGATATAGCTTTAAAATTAAGTAGTGATGGATATACTTATATAATAACAGATGGTGTAATTGATAATTTGGATGAAAAGATAAAAGTAAGTAATACTAAAGGTTTTACAGGAACTATTAAATATGATAGTGATGCTAATGTAAGTTATGCGATTCATAATGACAAATGGTGTAGAATTAAAAATGATTTGAATGTATCTACAATTAAATATGTAGATGGTGAATGTGATTTGACAGGATCATCTATATTATTGTATGAAGATGGACATATTCTATATTTTGATGTGATAAATGGAACAAAATGCACAAACTATCATGAAGATAATAGTATAACTGCTTATAATGGATTAGAAAGCACTAAAACAACTGATAATCAAAATAGTTGTTTAAAGTTTTATGCTTTTAATGATAAAGTAGAAAATAACACACTTAATTTATTGCTAGACCATAATATTACAGCACCTAGTTATTGGGCTGAAGATAATTTTATGGGAAGTAATACAAATGGACCGACAACGATTCTACCTAAATTAAAGAGTCTTACATCGAGTTGGAGTGGTGTAGAAATTATAGATAACTACACTGTAGTCCAAGAAGGATATGGAAATTACACAATTTTATATAAAGATGAAAATTATAAAGCAAGATTAATAACCGCAAACGAAGTAGCTGAAATAGTTAAAATGTCTGACTTTGATGAAGTAACGTATAAGCAAAATTTTTATTTTGATAGTTTAAATAATACTGAAAGTGATGCATGTAAAAAGAATAGCACAACTGGTTGTAGTTATGGCTGGTTATATGATAGAACTAAAGCAGATTGCGAACTTTATGGTTGTTTAAATAATGCGGATGTAAGTAATGTTGAAGGATATTGGACAGCAACATCGGCACCAGCTACTCCTTATTCAGCTTGGCGAATAACTTATAATAGTATGTTTAGTATTGGTGACTTTGTTAAAGCGGAACGCTATGGTGTACGTCCAGTAATAGAAGTTTTAAAAACAAAATTAAAATAAAAAAATATATAAAAATATAATTTTGTGATATAATACCATTATTGGGGGGAATAATAATGAATGAATTAAATAAAAAACTATCAAGAAATTATCATTTAATCTTAACTTATGGACTAACAAATGAATATACAATTAAAGATATTTATAAAGCAAGTAAAATCGTAGATAGTATGGGAACAATGATTGATGAAGAAACATTAAGAGAAGATAATTTATTTTTACTTGAAAATGACAATTACTTTATGGTATTTAAAGGCAGAAAATCTAAGATAGTAATACCTCTTAAATATATAGAAACTATGTTTAACTCAGATATTACTATTACTACTGATAAATTAGCTGTGTATGTTATTAGTAAAACTTTATTTAATGATGATAAAAGATTATTAGATTATTTTAAAAATAATTATATAAAGTTAAGTACTGTTAGTGGTGAATATATATATGATGAAAAAGTAAACAGTGATAACTATTCAGTAGTCGCTATTAGAAAGGGAACACCTTACTTTTTAACAGAAGAATTAGTACAAAAATCAAAAGAGAGAATAAAAACTTATACAAAATAGAATAAAAAAATAATTTCCTTTCATAATTAAATGAAAGGAGATTTTATTTTGGCACGTTACAAAGTAGAAATTGCTAACGTGAATACTGCGAATATTAAAGTTTTAACAAATGATGAAATGTTAGAACTATTTATAAAATATAAAAATGGTGATAAATTAGCTAAAGAAGAATTAGTAAATGGTAATTTAAAATTAGTTTTAAGTATCTTAAAAAAATATAATAACCGTACAGATAATATGGATGATTTATTTCAAATTGGTTGCATCGGTTTAATAAAAGCTATAGAAAATTTCGATTTATCACATGAAGTAAAATTTAGTACTTATGCAGTTCCTATGATACTTGGTGAAGTAAAGAGATATTTAAGATATAATAGTTCTATAAGAATAGCTAGAAGTATTAAAGATATTGCATATAAAGCCTTAAAACTAAAAGAAGAATTGTCAAGTGATTTGGGAAGAGAACCTACTATTAGTGAATTATCAAAAATAATGGGTTTAAAAGAAATTGAAATAGGAAATGCGATAGATGCTATGAAAGATACTGTTAGTATGTTTGAACCAATTTATAATGATGGCGGCGATGTTATATATTTAGCTGATCAATTATCAGATAATTCTAATTCAATGTATGATATTGACACAAAATTATCTTTAAAAGACGCTATTTTAAAACTAAAAGATAAAGAAAGAGATATTATAAATAAAAGATATTTTATAGGAAAAACACAAATGGAATTATCAGAAGAACTAGGTATAAGTCAAGCACAAATATCAAGAATAGAAAAAAGTGCTCTTGAAAATATAAAAAAAATGATTGGTTGACAAACTAAAAAAAATGTTATAAAATTAAAACATAAATTTGTGATTTAGAGAAGTAAACATTCTAAGTATTTATAGAGAGTAACTGCTGATGGAATAGTTATAATACATTATGTTGAAATGGGCTAATGAGAGATTTTCTGAAAATTAGAGTAGGAAAATACGGAAATCTAAACCGTTATTTTAGAGGTGTATGTTAGTACATTAGGTGGCAGTAAGAATAACTTACCCTAGTATTGGGGTAAGTTTTTTTAGGAGGAAAATATGGAAAAGAAAACAATACTTACAGGAATTAGACCAACTGGTAATCTACACTTAGGTCATTATTTTGGTACAGTAACAAATTGGGTGAAATTACAAAATGAATATGAAACATTTATAGAAATAGCTGATGTTCAGGCTTTAACGGATAATTTTAATAATCCAGAAAAAGTTAGAAAAAATGTAAGAGAATTGATATTAGACTTATTAGCGAGTGGTATTGATAGAGAAAAAGCTTCTATTTTTATTCAATCAAAAATACCACAAATAGCTGAATTAACAGTATATTATTCAAATTTAGTAACTATAGCTCGTTTAGAAAGAAATCCAACTATAAAAACAGAAATAGCTCAAAAAAAAGAATTGTTTGGAAATAATGGCGAAAGTATTACTTATGGTTTTTTGGGTTACCCCGTAAGTCAAGCAGCGGATATTACTGCTCTTGATGGAGAGGTAATACCAGTAGGTGATGATCAAATACCTTTAATAGAGCAGACAAGAGAAATAGTAAGAAAATTTAATAGTATTTATGGTGAGACATTAAAAGAGCCTGAATATATGTTAAGTAAAACGACTAGAATCAAGGGCTTAGATGGTAATGAAAAAATGGGTAAAAGCTTAGGAAATGCAATATATTTAGTTGACAGTGAAGAAGAAATAACTAAAAAAGTTATGGGAGCACTAACTGATACTAATAAAATAAAAAAAGATGATAAGGCAAATCCTGATGTTTGTATGGTTTATTATTATCACAAATTAGTAAATGATGATGTTAAAACAGTATGTGAAGAATGCAAGAATGGTTTAAGAGGATGTGTTCTTTGCAAGAAAGAATTAATTAACAAATTAAATGAATATTTAAAAGAATTTAAAACAAGAAGAAAATACTATGAAGATAATCCAGAGTTAGTTGAAGAAATAATCAAAGAAGGTACTGAAAAGGCTTTAACAAAAGCAGAAGAAACAATAAAAAAAGTAAAAGAAAGCATGAAAATTAATTATTTTGAGTAAAATAATTAAATATAGTTGATTTTATTTAAAGTTTATGATAATATTTTTACTAGTGATCCGCTGATTATATTTATGATCATAAATTATATAAGGAGAGTGACATTGTGAATTTAGTAGAAAAAATTACTAAAGATCAAATTAGAACAGATTTACCAGAATTTAGAGTTGGTGATACTGTTGTCGTAGGTTGGAAAGTTATTGAAGGAAAAAGAGAGAGAGTTCAAGATTTTGAAGGTATCGTAACAAAAATTCAAAATGCTGGAATTGGTAAGAACTTTACTGTTAGAAAATTATCTAGTGGTATTGGTGTAGAAAGAACATTCCCAGTTAATTCACCAAAAATTGAATATGTTAAAGTTGCAAGAATGGGTAAAGTAAGACGTGCAAAACTTAACTATTTAAAAGAATTAGTAAGTCAACCTAAGATCAAAGAAAGAAGAGCAAAACAAGATAAGGCAGCATAATCTGTCTTATTTTTGCTAATAAATATGAAATTTGTAAAAGAAATAGTTCCTTACTTAATAATAATTGTTTTAGTTGTTTTAATTAGAACATTTATTATTACACCCGTTCGTGTAGATGGTTTATCGATGTATCCTACTTTGAAAAATGGTGAAATACTTCTTTTAAAAAAATACGATAGATCTTTTGATAGGTTTGATATTGTAGTAGTTAAATATGGTAATACTAAAATAGTTAAAAGAATTATTGGACTTCCTGGTGATAATTTGAAATTTGTTAATAATAAACTATATATTAATGGAAAAGAAATAGAAGAGCCATTTTTATCAGCTAGTGTTATAACTAATGATTTTGATATAAATAAATTTAATATTGATAAAATACCAGATGGATATTATTTTGTTATGGGAGATAATCGTACTAATTCAACTGATAGTAGAATTATAGGAGTAGTACCAAGCAAAAATATATTAGGAATAACTGACTTCTCATTATTTCCTTTTAATACTTTTGGTAAGGTAAAATAATGAGTGTTTTAGGCAGTGTTAAAAATAGGCTAAAAACAATGTTTATTATTAACAAAAATAGAAAACTAAAATTGTCAAGAGAAAAAATAAATAAGAAAAAAGAGAACACAATTAATTTAAAAGTAAAAGATTTAGAAATAAAACCTGTTTATGTTTTAAGAAAAGTAAAGATAAATAAAATAGAATTATCAGCACCTATAATAGTTAAAAAGTCAGGTAAAAAGAAAGAATATGATAAACCTTTAAAGATTAAAAAGTTAAATATAAGTAAAAATAATAATTTGAAAGTTAAACCCAAAGATGAACTAGCTTCTAAATATGATATTTTAAGAAGATTTAAGATATTTGTAAAAGATTCTAAAGAAGAAATTAAAGAATTAAAAAAGGATATAAAAAAAGAAGAAGAAAATCTAAAAATAATTAAAAATGAAAAACAAATAGAAGAATATCATAAAAGATTAGAAGTAATAAAAGATAAGATAAATCATTTAAAAAATTTATATGATGCTTTATTAGATAAATATAATTTTGAAGGTTTTGAAGAAATAAATGATGCTTTATTAGCGTCTTATATTGATGATTTTAAGTTTATACATTCTAGTGATGAGATTGATTTATTGGTTAATGAGTGTATAGAAAAGTTAGATTATTTAGATGATGTTAATGATCTTTTTTCTAAAATAAATAAGTTAGAAGAAAAAGAAACTTCAAAAAAGCAAAAAATAGAATATTTAAATCGTGATTACTATAATAGAGTGATAGATTATGATAAATTGATAAGCGTAAATGATAAAATTGATAGATATATGTTAAAAGAAAAGGAATATTTAGATAATTTAGAAAAAGAAATCAATAATAATACTATTGATACCGAAATAACAACTAAGCTTAAATTTGATCGTAATTATATCAATAATTTGTGTAAACTAAATATTGGATTAAATTGTTTTAATAAAACTTTTATTGGTGCTTTTGTAGGAGCATTTTTGATAAAAAACAGCTTGACTCCATTATTGATGCGTGCTTTTAAAAGAGAAGAAGTAATAAAATATAGTTATAGATATGAAGAATATTCAAAAAAAATAAGTGATAATTTGAGTATAGTTAAACAAACTAGTTTTTTACTTAAAGATTCTTTACGTGATGTAAATATTCTTAAAAGGTATATGGAAATGGAATATAAAGACTATCTTAAAGCTGAAGAATACAACAAACTTTATAATAAAATAATAAAATTAGAAAAAAACTTAATTAAAAAAAGAGAAAATACAATTATTTTAGAAAATAAATTATTGGAACAAAAAAGAAAAAGTCATGAAAAACAAAAAAAATTAGAGAGTTTATATAGCAAATAGTTGTTAATAATTATCATTTTGAGTATCATTCATAAAATATTATTGAAGAGGTGAAAACATGAATGGATACTCAAAAAAGATAAATCGCATTTTAGAAGAGGGTAGAATTTGTAAAGAAAATATGGCTTTTATTGGTCCAACAGGCCCAACTGGTCCTAGTGGAGCTGCAACAATTACAGTTGGAACAACAACAACTACTAATCCTGGAACTAATGCAACAGTTACAAACGGTGGAACAAATGAAAATGTAATATTAAATTTTGGTATTCCTAGAGGTGCCACAGGTCCAACAGGTCCACAAGGATTACAAGGAG
>JALELF010000082.1 GCA_022771715.1 Bacillota bacterium | reverse complement strand
TAAACAATATTATAATAATACGATTACCTAATTTTGTCAAATTAAGTAAAAGAAAAACTACAATATTTCTATTGAACTTGTCAATATTTCTATTATAGTTTTAAAACATTATTGATTTACTTTTTTTATTACAAATTGTTTTTCTTCTTGTGTAGTTGTAAAATAGTCATCTTTTATTGTATTAGCTTCAGGATAGTATAATAAGCCATTCATTGTCTCATGATTATAAGCTATTTTATCAACTGGAATACCAATTACTTCTACATGTAAACCTTCTTCATCTATAAATAATGGTTTTAATAAGGACAAACCTTTTTTATTTTCTTCAGTAAACACTTCTTTCATTGTATCAAAAAGTAATATCATATCAGATGCACGATATACACCATAATTAATAAGTATTTCTCTTGCTTCATCTGATATAGTTGTTACTGTTTTTGTTCTACTATATATTTCATCACAAATTAAGATTATATTTGAGCCCTGTTCACGTTCGATAGAAGGATGTAAAGGTAAAAGACCTGCATCAAAATTATTATAATATAAATAATTATAATCACCTTTAAATTCTTCATCTTTTGCATAATCCCAGTCTACTGGAGTAACAGCAACTCTTTCATCTGTTCTCTTTAAACCGTCTATTTCTGGTAAATAACTAACATACCACTTTTCTTCTTTACCATCTTCACTTACATATTTATGTTCATAGCCTTCATATTCTGGTTCTGCTATATCGTAATCAACTTTGAACATATCAATTAATTCAACTTGTGTTTCTTCTTGTACTATCTGTTCTTCTCCTTTTACAAGTACTGGTTTACATCCCATTAGAGTAAATGCTAAAAATCCTGCAAATATTCTATTCTTTATTTTACTTTTCTTTTCCATAAAAACTCCCTTTCTTTTTTAGCAATATTATAATATTATGATTAAATACTTTTGTCAAATTAAGTAATATAAAAAGATGTAATTAAACATCTTTTATGCATTAATATCTGAAATAATTTCTTCAGCAGCTTTTTCTACACTCTTTTCTGTTTCTTCATATCTAGAAGCTGATTGATCTAAAAACTTAGCAAATGCTTCTACATTTTGGCAGAAAGGTTCAAAAGTAGCTTTTAATCTATCATATTTACTTCTTAAACTTTCAGAAGCTTGTCCAGACCAAATACCACTAGTTTGATTTATATTTCTAGTAGCATCATCAAGTAATTCACGCATTTTTTGTACATTACTTCTAAATGATGAAGCAGTAGTTGTTAAAACTTGACTAGATACTAAAATTCTATCATTATTTGCCATAAAATCCTCCTTTATAATCTGCTTGCATTACCTGCAACTTCACTATCAGTTGCATTATATGTATTTGAAGCTTTTCCTAAAAATTCACTGTACTGTCCAATTACTGTGCCAATTGCTTTAACATCTTCTTTATGACTGTTAATAGCGTTATAGTATCCAGATGAACCTGCGCCTTCCCATTTAGCATTTAAATCATCTAGTGTATTGTACATTTTAGCAACTTCATTTAAAAATTCATTACTTACATTTCCTAAATGTTTAGAAATTTCAATTAATTGTTCTGGTGTTACACCAAAATTCATTATAATTCACCTCCCTATTTACACAAGAATTAACTGTGTTCCATTTTTAATGTCAGTATCAATTACTTTAGTACTAGAACTATATTTTTCACCAGTATCTTTATTATATAAGCCTGTTTCATTGTTATAGTCGTAAGTACAATCAGCTAATTCATTTATAGCCTTTACTAACAACTTAATTATATCACACATTTCTTTATTTATTGGTATAAATATTTCAAATTTTTGTTCAATTAATGGAACATATAACTTTATAAATACCTTATTCATCATCATCACCTACAAAATTAATTAATTTAACTAAAACAGGTATACCATTTTCTACTTTATAACCAAAGTCAGATTTAATTTCTTGATATAATTTTCTATCCATTTTAGCGATTTTAATAACATATTGTTCAGTTATACCACTTCCAAGCCATATGCCACTATTACCAACACCATTATTTCTATACCAATCATCATAATTGTATTTCTTTATTGAACTTTCATTATCTATAATAATGAAATTAAAACTATTTGTTTTTTTAGCTTCTTTGAATAATTTATTAATATCCATTTTTTCAATTTCATTTACAAAATTGTCAAATCCTATAATAATAACAGTATTATGTTTTAACTTTTTATCACTATTATTATACATTTCAATTACTTTTAACAAATTATCATAAGCATCTATTTCATTATAATATAAACTATTTTTAAATACTTCATTCTTTAATATTTTCATTCTATCTATTATAATCAAATTATTATTATTTACTAATTCTAATTCTTTCATAAACGAATAAATGAAATTAGTGTTTTTAGTTATATCTTGTGATGAAATTACATTAATTAAATTTTTCTTTATATCACATGTGGATATATTTAGTGTTTCTTTTTCTATTCCAACTGGAACTGTATTTAAGTTTTTAAATGAATTTAATACTAAATCTAAAGTAACTACATTAGGTAATACAGGTACTTTTTTAGCTTTTTCTTTATATTTTTGATTTAATTCTATTTCTAATGTATCAATATATTCTTGTAGATTATCTTCTTCTATAGTTGCGGTTTGAAATTCATAAATACCTTCTTTTTTCATCAAACCTCTACCTATAAATTTAGCTGGATATAATTTATTTACATTACCTAGAATTGAACTATAATCTGATTCATCATTCATACGTAATACTAATCTTTGTGCAAAATTTTGAACCAATTTATATCTTAATGATGAAGAAGTTGTTGTAACAATAAATGTAATACCATATTTTAAACCTTCTCTTGTAAGAGAAATGATTTCATCATCATAATCATTATATAATTCATTAAATACTTCATAATTATTTAATATAACAACTATTAAAGGTAAATTATTGTTTTTTATGTATTCAGAGTAACTACTACCACTTTCTTGTAGTATTTTTTTTCTATAATCAATTTCATCATTTAACATTTTAAATAAATTGTTTATTTTGTCAGGATTATCATCAACTATAAAGTCTCCTACTTGTGGCATATCTTTATACATTTTTAACATGTTTGTACCAAAGTCTAATATATATATGTTACATTCTAAAGCACTATAATTAGTAATGATTCCATAAATAATTGTGCTAAGAAGCATTTCTTTACCACTACCAGTTACACCATGTATTACTAAATTTCCATCTGTTAGCAAATTATATTCCAATGCATCTTTTCTTTGATTAAATGGATCATCATATTCTCCAATAACTATATTTAGTTTATTACTTTTTTGATAATTATATTTTTCTAATAAATCTTTTATTTTAACAATTCCTGGTATTTTACTTAACCATAGTTGTTTTATTTTAATGTTATTCATTTTAGCAATATCGCTTAAATATTTAACAATATTTGTTACTTGTTCACCTTTAACTGTCAAATTAAATTTAGGAATTTCTTCAACTTCTTTGATAGTAGCACCTATGTTATTAATAAAGTTAATTGATTTGTCTACTTTTTTTTGGAGTTTATCTGATGGTATATAAGGAGCACCAGCAAAAGCACTTTGCCCTAATGCATAATATTCATTATAACCAACTTGTAAATAAAATCTTCCAGGTTGTTTTAACATAGCTGCATCAGCAGTATTAATAACATCCATACTGTCTGATTTTTCTTGAACTTTAAGACATATTTTAAATCTTGAGTTACTTCTAATTTGATCATTTACTATACCAGATGGTTTTTGTGTAGCTAGTATTAAATGTACTCCTAAGCTTCTTCCGATACGAGCAGTACTTATTAATTGATCCATAAATTCTGGTTGTTGAGTCTTAAGTTCAGCAAACTCATCTGAAATAATTAATAAGTGAGATATTGGTTCTGTAACTAAGCCACTATGATATAGTTTTTGATATTTATATATATCAATAATGCCTTCATTTAGTTTTTTTCTAGTATCATTAAATATTTGTTGTCTTCTTCTTAATTCTGATTGAATTGATAAGAGAGCTCTTTGCATTTCTCTTGTATCTAGATTGGTAATTTTACCTGCCAAATGTGGTAATTTTACACCTGTCATATCATTTTCAAAAGCTCCTGCTAATCCTCCACCTTTATAGTCAATTAGTATAAATGAGACATCTTCTGGATGATAATTAACCGCTAATGATAAAATGTATGCGATTAAAAATTCACTTTTACCTGAACCTGTCATACCCGCTACTAAGCCATGTGGTCCATGCGCTTTTTCATGAATATCGACATTAAATAACATCCCATGAGTATCTATTCCAACTGGAACTTGTAAAGAAAGGGTTGAATCATTCATTTTCCATCTAGCTAATGAATTTAACTGCTCTACTTTACCAACATTATACATTTCTAGGAAAGTAAATGTATTAGGAAGTGAGTATAATTGATTTGAAAATCTAATTGGTGTATTGTTTAATACCATAAAGCATTTTTTGAAATCTATTTCATCATATGGATCTACTACAAATTCTTTTTGTTTTGTAGAAACTAGTTCACTTTCAAATATACCACCTTTCATGTTGCTGACATTTATGAATGTTGTACACTCATTAGGTAATGTTGATAAGTTTTCATTCATTACTAATACACTAAAGCCAATGTTTATTTTTTCTTTTAATGAATCTATTACTATTTCTATATTTCTAGATACTGAATAATCATCAGTTATTATTATATAGTAAGGTAAAAAGTTTTTATAATTCTTATCATTATTGCTTTTTCTTTCTTGGAATTCTTTTTCTAATATTGCGGATAATTGTTGCATTTCTTCATATGTTGTAGCGAAATATCTAGTTTTTTTATCATTACTCCAAACATGTGGTAAGCTTTTGACATAATCCCAAGTTTCTTCATTTTCATGGTTAGTAAAGAATACTAGTTTTAAATCTTCGTAACTATGGAAAGTAACTAATTGTAATATAATTCTTTTAATAAAGTCTGATAATTCATTATGTTTTCCAACTAAAGCAAGAATATATTTTTCTGTTAATGAAACTGTTATTGGAACATTTTCTAGTATTTTTGATTTATAAACTACTCTATTTAGAACATCTTTTAAATTATCTTCTTCCATGGTGAAGTGTTCTTCTGGATATCTTATATCTAATTCTACAGGTAAATTTCCTAAACCAAGTCTTACTTTTAGGAAATCCATTTGTTCTATTTTTCTTTCCCAAAGTTGTCTATTTTTAGATATAATTATATTTTCACACTCTTTAGATGGAATATAGTTTTCATGTAATATTTGAGTTTGATTACGCATAATCATATCTATTTCTGTTTCTTTTTTAGATATGTATTTACTATATTTTTCTTGTCTTTGTGCTTCTTTTTTGATGCGCATTTTTTTCTGATATTTTCTATTTAACATAGGCCATAATAGCATGCTTAAAAGCATTACTACACCACCTATTAAAGAAGGAAGTGCTGATTTCATTGTTCGTGAGCCTGACATTACGCTATCTAGTGTTGTAAATATTGTCATTATTGACATAGAACTTACTGTTAAGCTTGAGCCAATTACAAATATTGCTGGCATTTCTTCTTGTGCTATTTTACCTGGTGGTGGATCTATTACCATTGTTTGTTTTTCGATTGATGTTTTAAATCTCGGTGCTCTCAAAAAATAATCTTCTTCTTTATATAGTTCTATATTTTCTTCTAATTCTTCATTTATTTCTTTTAGTTTTAATTCTAATTTTTCTAAAGGTATAACTTTGAATTTACTGTAATCTACAAGATTATTAGGATTATTTACAATAATTCTATCTTTAAGAATAATAATTTTTAATCCTAAAATAAATATTGCATCTCCATAATCTATTATGCATTTCTTTTCTCTTGTATCATTTACAAATACTCCCAATTTGGTATTATTGTCAGTTAAAATCCAATGATTATTTTCAAATGTTAATGTAGCATGTAATTCAGAAATTAGGTTGTTATTATAAATAATATCATTATCATTTGATGAACCTATAGTAATTTTAGTTTTATTTAATTCTAAATGTTTTACTGTCTCATCAAATGTTGGTTCTATATAAAGTAAATATACTTCGTTATTTTTATTAACTCTAACGTATGTTAATAAGTAGTTTTCTAAAAATAATTCTTCTACTTCTTTTTGTTGTTCATCTATTAGTGTGTAATTAGGATTGCTTTTTATTTTCCACTTATTATTTTCTTCTTCTATATTAATTATTTGTTCATCGTTTTCAATATCGATAATCCAATAATCACCAAATACTTTTTTAGGTAAGAATGTTCTTATAATTTTAGTACTTGTTATTAATAAAGCAATCATTTTAACACCTACTTTCTTTAATAAATATCAGATATGTTTGTATTTATATTTTTATCTACTACATTTTCTGTACTCATAAATTCTTGCTTAGCTTGTTTTAATAGTTCTATTTCTTTTTCTAGTTCTTCTATGATTGTTGGAAATGTTTCAACGTATTTGTCTTTTTTTTCTTTTAAAGCTTCTTGAGCTTTACTTTTCCAAATAGTATCACCATCTATTTGTTTTAGTTTTTCTTTGCAATCATTTAAACTTTCTTGCATACTATTTTTAGTATTTTCTAAACGTGTTATTAGTGAATCAAGGCCACTTTCATTAAATAAAATATCATTCATATTTTGATGCCTCTCTTTTTGATTTTTCATAGAATTCATTATCTTCTTGTTTATACACTCTTGAACCTAGTGTAATGTTTTCACTAATGACTTTAGTATAATCTATTAGTTTTTTTATTTGATTATCATTAAATGATTTTATTCTACTGGCAATAACTACTGAACTTTGACCATGTAAAATGTTGGATAATTCATTAGCAATTTCATTTATTTCATTTGAATTTTCTTTTAATTTTTCACTTAAATTCTTTGTGTAAGTACCTAACTGTTCTAGGTCAGTTGGATTAACTTTTATTTCCATAAATTCTCCTTTCTTTAGAAAATTCCTCGTTGTAACCCATTTATAGGGTTATTCTATGTTACCACTAAAATTGGTATCATATTTTATTTCAAAGTATCTCATTATTCGTCATCATCTTCGGTATCATTTTCTGATTTTTTATGTTTGTTTTTTAATAAATTATTTAAACCGAATGCGCCTAATCCGGCAACGCCTACTCCAGCTATACCATTTAACCAATCATCATTCTTATTATTTTCATGATATTGTTCTTGAACTTCAGCATTTAAATTATTATCATTTTTGAAATCATAATTATTATTGTTTTCTTTTATAACATTGTTATTCTGTGTATTAGATATTATAGAATCATCTTTTGAAGAAATATCATTAATAATATCTTCGGTTGTTTTAGTTGAAGAATTATTTTGATTTCTATCTGCAAATATATCATTTGGTTGATAACTATTATTCTTTACCTGTTCAATAGTTGTTTGTGATTCTTCATAGCTTTTAGTTGGTTGATTTAAGTCTTTTGAATAATCAAATTCATTACTATAATTTTTGTCTATATTATCATTTGGTTTTGAAGGATTTTCACTATCATTAAATAAGTCTGATGAATTTTTAGTTGAAGAAAAATCTTGATTATTGTTATATGAATTATTATTGTTTGTATATTTGTCTTCTGGAATTGATGGTTTTACATTATTATTTGTGTTATCTGTTAAACCTGTGTCTCGAGTTGATTCGTCAGATAAATGGTTTCTATCTGATTGAGCTTTATCAAATGTTTCTGAAGAGAATCTTGAATCTCTTGTTTGCTCTGCTTTCATTCTATAATATCTATCTTTTAAAAGCTGTGAATTATTATCATTATCAACACTTGAATTATCTTCTAATTTAGTATCACTTGACATTGATGATATCTGTTCTCTTTCTGTTTGATTTTTCTTAAATGCTTCAGAAGAAAATGGTTGTTCTTTTGTTTGCTCTGCTTTCATTCTATAA
>JALELF010000083.1 GCA_022771715.1 Bacillota bacterium | reverse complement strand
TTAATTTACTTGTCATAAGTTTCACCTACCTTAGATACAAATATTTCATTTAAACTAGGCTCTTCTACCATAAACTTAGTAATATTCTTACACTTGCTAATCTCTTTAAATACACTTTCAGAAATACTATTATCTTCTATTTTAATTACATATTCATCAGATGTTTCTAAAACATCTATAACTCCTTTTATTTTCTTTATATTAGAAACATTAATATCACCTTTAACTATAATATTTTTCTTTCTATAACTTTCTTTTATTTCTTTTAAATTGCCAGCTATTACAGACTTACCTTTAACCATGACAACTAATTTTTTACAAAACAATTCAACATGTTCCATACGGTGCGATGAAAATATAATCATACTACCATTAGCGGCTAATTCAATTATTTTCTTTTTAAATTGTTCAACATTTATAGGATCTAATCCTGAAAAAGGCTCATCTAAAATAAGTAATTCTGGATTATTAATAATAGCCATTATAAATTGGATTTTTTGCTGATTACCTTTACTAAGTTCTTTAATTTTTCTATCTTTATAATCAGATACTTCAAATTCTTTAAGTAAATTATCAAGTCTTTCTAAAATAACTTCTTTTTTCATTCCTTTTAAAGTACCATAAAACAAAGCTTGTTCTTTAACAGTAAGTTTAGTTAACAAACTTCTCTCTTCTGTTAAAAAACCAATTTTATCTGTTACATCGTAATCTATCTTTTTGCCATTTAAAGTAATACTACCACTTGATATATCAATCAAGCCCATAATCATTCTAAATGTAGTAGTTTTACCTGCTCCATTAACACCTAACAATCCAAATATTTCACCTTTATCTACAGTAAAAGATAAATTATCTACAGCTAAAAAATCCCCATAGTATTTACTAACATTTTCTACTTTTAACATTATAACCACCTTGTGCACTTTCTAGGTGAAACTATTGTTTTTTCTGTAAAACTGCTATATAAATAATCCATTAAATCAAAGAAATCAAAAACATATTCATTACCATCATCATCTTTGACAGGCTTAGCATAAGTTTTTTGAATTAATTTATAAAATTTTCCTTTTTTTACATATTCACCAAAAATTTCATCTAATCTTCTAACATTATTAATTTCATTTTCTCTTAATATGTTTTCTGTAATAAAATCAGTATATTTATTTCTTAATTCTATTGAAATATAATCTTTTTTTGGTACGACAAAGTTAGCAATTATATCATAATTAGGACAATTATCATCAATTCTTTTTTTTACTTCCAAAGATTTGTCAGTACTTAAACTATCTACCATAACTCCTCCTACAAAATAAATTTAACTATATCATTCCAAGTAATTACAACCATTAAAATCATCAATAAAGCTAAACCTACAACATGTATCATATTTTCTACTTTAGGATTAACTGGTGTTCCTTTAATTTTTTCTATTACCATAAATAAAATTCTTCCACCATCAAATGCAGGTATAGGAAGTAAATTAATAAATCCTACATTAACACATAAAAAGCCAATTAAATATACAATATTAATGAATCCTGCTTTAGCACTTTCTGATACAACATTAAATATTCCAATAGGACCAGACAAACTATTCAAACTTAATTTACCTGTTATAAGATATAGTATTATATAAAACATTTGGACAATCAAATCCCAAGTTTTAGTAAATCCATATGTTAACATTTTCAAAAAATCACGACTATGAGTAGCGTCTAATGAAAAGCCATATCTATAAACAGTTTGATCTTCTATTTTTTCTTCCTTAGGAATTAATGTAGATTTTTCAATAGTACCATCTTGATGTTTTACTTCCAAATCTATATTTTTCCCATTTAATACTTGAAATTCTAATAAAAACATATCTTGTGTTTTAACTTTTTTATCATTTATTTTTAATATTAAATCACCTTTTTGCAAATTAGTTTCATAATCGATATATTTATCACTTAAATCACTAATTATAGGTTTATTATTTGGTACACCAACAACAAATGCGACTATAGTAAATGTCACAATAGCAAGTAAAAAGTTAAACATAACACCCGCAATGACAGTTAAAAATCTTTGTAACCAAGTTTTAGACTGCATTCTCTTTTCCTTAGGAACATCTTCATCTACTTCTACTTCTTCTCCCGCCATCTGTACAAAACCACCTATTGGAAATAATCTTATTCCATATTCTGTTTCATCATTTTTTCTTTTAAACATAAATATTCTAGGACCCATTCCAATACAAAATTCATATACATAAATTCCTGCTCTTTTTGCAAACAAGAAATGTCCTAATTCATGTATAAAAATAGTAACACTTAAAACTAAAATAAAATATATAATATTCATAAACAAACCCTTTCTAAATAAACATTAAATAACCTAACATAACAAATAACAAACCATCTATTCTATCTAATACTCCACCATGTCCTGGTATTAAAGATGAAAAATCTTTTATATGATAATTTCTTTTTATACTTGAAAACACTAAATCGCCAAACTGACTAGTCAAAGACAAAATAATTGTTCTCACTATAAGCATTATATTAATATCATTAAAGGTATTAATATAATAAATAATAGGAATGATAGACCCAAATAGTAATCCGCCCAAAAGTCCTTCTATAGTTTTTTTAGGGGAAATTTCTGGTATTAATTTGTGCTTACCTAATAATACTCCTACTATATAAGCAAATGTATCTGTCATTATTGTAATTAACAGTAAATAAACAAGTATTTTATAGTTAGTATTTCTTAACTCTATTATACAGTTAAAACCAAAATATAAAATTAGTAATCCGCCTACTAAATAAAAGGCATCATTAACTCCATATATTTTAGAATTATTATAGCTTACTACTAATACTAAAAATGTGAGTAAAATATATATAACTGTTTTAATAGAATTTGGCATAATTAATAATATTAAGCCAAGCACAAAAATAGAAAAATATTTTACTAAATTTGGAATATTTTTTTTAACTTCTACATATTCTTTTAGCGCTAATAAAGAAACTAATATTGAAATTATTTTAAATGGAACCCCACCTATTACCAAAAATGGAATAAGTATTAACGCCATAATTATTATAGAAATTATTCTCGTTTTCATCACACACCGCCAAATCTTCTATTTCTTTTATAAAAGTCTTCTATAATACTATCATATTCTTTTTCAGTAAAATCAGGAAAATATGTTTTTGTAAAAAATAGTTCTGCATAATATAATTGCCATAACATAAAATTACTAAGTCTTTGTTCGCCACTAGTTCTTATTAATAAATCAATTGGTGGTAAATCTTGATATAAGTACTTATTCATTATATCTTCATTTAATTCTTCGATTTTTAAATTATCTTTTTGTATTTTTTTTATCGCATCTATTATCTCTAAATGTGAACTATAGTTTAAACAAAAATTAACTACTAATCCTGTATTGTCTTTTGTTTCTCTAGTTAGTTTATCCATCTCTTTTAATACATTTATAGGTAATTTATCTCTTCTTCCAGAAAATATAATTTTAATATTATAATCTTTATATTTTTTAGATACATGCTTAAACATTTTAACAAATAAATTCATTAAATATGATACTTCTTTTATATCTCTTTTAAAGTTTTCATTGGAAAAAACATATAAGCTTAAATACTTTAAATCGGTATTACTAATATGAATGATTAGCTTTTCTAAATTATTAGAACCAGCTAGATGGCCTTCACTTCTAGATTTTCCTTGACTTTTAGCCCATCTACCATTTCCATCTACGATAATACCTACATGTTTAAGTACTCCATCCATTGTATCACCTATTATGATTATATTATATAATCGGTTAATTTTCAAGTAATTTAAAGTATATAACAAAAAAAGTACCTTTTAAGTACTAATATGATTCAACGTTAATTTTAACATACTTTAAGTTATTCGCATATGCGGCTGCTTGCACAATTGTTCTTATAGCATTAATAGTATGTCCTTTTTTACCAATAACAGTTCCTATTTCATCATTTGAGACTAATATTTCAATAACTGTTTCTTCTTCTCCCTCAAATTCTTTAATTGAAACTGACTCTGGTTCTTTAACAACACTCTTAACTAAAAATTCTGTTAATTCAACTAAATTCATTATTTTGCCTCTTTTTCGTGTTTTAAATTATGGAATTTTTCATTGATTTTGCATTCTCTAAAAATAGTTCTTACTGTATCTGTAGGAATAGCACCATTACTTAACCATTTAATAGCGATTTCTTCGTTAATACTTTTTTCTCCAGTAATTGGATTATATGTTCCTACTAATTCTATAAATTTACCATCTCTTGGACTTCTAGAGTCTGCTGCTACAACACGGTAGTATGGTTTCTTCTTTGTTCCCATTCTTTTTAATCTTAATTTTACTGCCATAATATTTTCCTCCTCATTTAATCAACTACTTAATTTTAACATACAAAAAAAGAAGTGTCAACAGTTTTTAGTTGACACTATATATAATTTTCATCAACTTCTTTTTCTATTTCTTTTTCTGTTTCCTCTGTTACTTCATCAGTCAAGTCTTCCCATTGCTCTTCATCATCTTCTACACCTATCTTAAATTTAGTTTCTCCAACAATTTCAACGCCTAATTCCTTTTCAACATCAAAATTTATTGTATTTCCATTAATTTCAACTTTATTACAAGTTGGTTGTTTAAGTGTTCTTACAATAATATCTGTATCTCCTACATCAGAGCTTTCTCTAGCTTGAACATTGAATAAATCATTATATTCAAATTTTTGATTGGCTACTGCTGTTTTAGAATCGTTATCATATGAATACCAGATATTTACATCAAAGTTCCCATCAACACCTATTTTGTCGCCACTTTTATATCCTTTAAATTTATGATTAATTATCCAGCATCCTAAAATAGTTGTAGGCTTGTTATCTACATTTACAGAATAGCTGTTTTTAAAATACTTTTTCCCTTTTCCAACAACAGCTTTTGTAACTATTTCTTTATATGAAGCCACTAATATCACCTCTCAATTTAGTTTATGCGTAAACTCTTAAAAATGAACTAAAAAAGAAGAATTTTTGGTTCTTCTAATTATTTATTGATATCATTCTTTTATAGGCATTTTCTGTCAATGCTCTTTTTTTTACATCGTCAGAAATTTCTACTGTTTCTTTATTGTCAGATAATTCTAGTGAAAAGCTTAGTTTTTTTATATTTTTAAATTCTTCATCAGTACTAAACTTCATAATTCCCTCTATATTTTCTGCTTCTATTTTTACTATTTTATTATTCTTTATGTATACATCAAAATTAATTGGTTCAGTTAATATTTCTTCTTTTATACCATCTATACTATCATACATTCTAGTAAGTAAATTATCTGTTACTTTTAGTTTGTAATGAGAGGTTTTACCGCTTTTATCTATATAAGTAAAATCTTCACTTCTAACTGATTTTTTTAAAGCTTCTTGTAATTTTTTTATTTTAAATATAGAAATATCATTATTTATTAATTTATCTACTATAATCCAACAAGAATATTCATTATTGTATCCTAATTTACTATCTAATACAGTAGAAGGCATATAAAGTGATAATTTATTTGATTCTAATTCACCATACACTGTAATGTTATCTGTTATAGTATTTTTCTCTATTGATGAAGTAAATAAAACTGTATCATTTTTTACTGTAACATTAGTATCAATATTCATACTTACATCTACCTCTTTTTCTTTTAAAACAGTTACCATATCTATTTTACCTTTTATTTTTAAATTATCTATGCTTTTATCTATTACACTATTAAAAACATCCATATCGCTTTTTTTACCACAACCTGTTATTAACATTAAAAAGCAAATCGTTAATAATAAGTATTTTTTCATCATCAACACTCCTATCTTTACCCTAAACAAATTGTACCATTATTTTAGATTTAATACAATACTTTTACTACTTTTGTACTATTTGCCTATATAAACTATTATTAATTAATTCTTCATGTGTTCCTTTATCTACAACCATTCCATTATCAAGTAAAATAATGTAATCAGATTTTGATATTATTTCTAACTCTTTATCCATTATGATTATAGTATGATCATTTTTTATTTGCTCCAATATATCTAATACTTTTAAATAGCTATTTTTATTCAATTCAAACAATACCCCATCAAAAATCATTATTTTAGTATTTTTTAACAAAATACGGGCTATATTTAATAAACGTTTAGAATTAGGTTTTAAAGTATCATCTTTGCTATTTAAGATGGTATCATAACCATTTTTAAGCATTACTATATCATCGTGAATTCCTAACTTTTTACAAATATCAATTATTAATTCAAAATCATCATTTACTATTTTTAAATTATCTTTAATACTTATATTTAAAAATTTATCTTCCTTGTCAATTGATGAAACAATCTTATAATAATATTCATAATCTATAGTTCTTATATCTTTTTTATCAATTGAAACAACTCCTAAGTGCTGTGCATTAAGTCTTAAAAGAAGATCAACTATGCCACTTTTACCACTACCTGGTAAACCCACTATTGAAGTAATATTTCCACCTTTTATATCAAAGTTTACATTATTTAATCTAGGATTATTTATATCACCATATAGAATGTTATCAAATTTAATATCATAGTTTGTAAATCTATATTTTTTACTTGATAAAGTCTTATCATGACTATAAACTATTAATTGATAAAATCTTCTTTCTGAAACTTTTAATTGTCTTATTCCAATGTTAATTGTGGCAAATTCACTAAAGCCATCTACCAATTGTGTATAATAATTATAAATTATAAGTAATGACCCTATTTCCATTTGTCCTTTTGAAATTAATACAATTCCATAAATAAATAAACTCCATCTAAATACTTCAATTAGCATTAACATCGAATACTTATACTTGTCTTCTCCCACTCTTTGCTTTAAATAAGATTTTGTATAATCACTAGTTGATTTATTTATTCTTTCTTTCATAGCATCAAATATATTAAATGTTTTTATTTCTCTAATACTTGATAAGAATTCATTAATTATAGTTCCTCTATTATCATAATTAATAGATTTCGTTTGATTTAATTTTTCTATTTTTTTACTTGATATAAATATTATAGTTAATGACAGTATCGCAACTAAAATTCCCGCTAATCCTATATAAAGATTAATCATGAAAAAATAAACAAATATAATAGTTACTTCAAAAACTCTAATCAAACGCATAATCAAGTTGCAATAAAAATCACACATTACATTTATATCAGTAGTCATTATATTTAAAAACTCACCTATATTAAATCTGGATAAGCTATATAAAGAATTATCAAATACTTTTTCTATTCCTATTTTTGTATAAGTTTCATACATTTTGTTATACAACCTATGCCATGCATAAGTGGCAATTATATCAAATGACCTATATAAAATTACTACACCTATAGAAATAAGAGCAAGTGATATAGCACTATTATATTCATTATTAGTAGCTTTATCTACTGCTAAACTAAACAAAATTGGTATTACCATCGCTAATGAACGATATATTAATGACACAAAAAATCTAAATATAACTAGACTTTTTGATTTTTTTAAAACTCTTTTTGTCACATCACTTGGCTTATTCATAACACACCTCTATTATAATTATATAATGTCTTTTTGATTATTACAAGATTAAAATTAAGATATAAAAAAAGAACTAAAAAGTTCTTCTAAAAACATCCCCATAAGTTTTTGACTAAAAATTAATAATGCATACAATTTATTCTATGTTTTCATTCAATACAGCATTTATTATTTTCCTTACCTCTAGTATCCTTTTTTTCATAAAACCTGGATGATCTTTAAACCATTTTATATTAAGTGGTGATGGATGAGGCAATACTATCGTTAATTTTTCATTAAAATAATTATTTTTAAAAATTAATTCATTAAAATCTTCTTGCATTATTCCCATCATACCTTTCAACAATACTGCCACTTTTCAATCATCACCATTTAAAGTATTAAAAAATCGAACTAAAAAGTTCGAGCAGATTTCACTATGGAGCGGGTGTCGTAGGTATCTACAACTTTTTTTCAATATACGAATAGATACACAAATATCAATCATTTAATAAAATATACCATAAAACTATATGAATTTCAATAAATTCCTTTAAAAATCAACAAAAAA
>JALELF010000052.1 GCA_022771715.1 Bacillota bacterium | reverse complement strand
ATATATATAGCTAATTCATACATTATATGGCATAATTTATAAATTTAATCTATAATTTAATAATTTTAAAGCTATTTTAAACTATTATTATAATTTTTTAAATACTATGTTTCACGTGGAACATAGTATTTAAAAAAAATAATATTTGTTATTAGTTATTTATAATATTTTAAAATTTATAAATACTGTATTAAATTAAAGTTATCATGAAATACTATTAAAAAATATTTTTATGTATTTGAATTTAATGTTCCACGTGGAACATACTAATTTGAAATATTACTAGATCAAATTGTTTTACTTGAAAATTAATTATATACAATCAATGTTTCACGTGAAACATATCGTTAGCAAATAGCAATTATTTCCCAAAAATCCGCTGTTTGTTATATTTCCCAAAAGTTAGCCATTTGCTGTATTTCCCGGGAAATAAAAAAGAGCTTATTGCTCTTCTTCATTTGCTTCTTTTGCAATTGTAGTAATGGTAGCTAATTTTTGACCATCCTTCAAGTTAATTAATCTTACTCCTTGGGCCATTCTACCTGTTTCTGATATTTGAGAAACATTTAATCTTATAATCATTCCACTGTCAGTAATTATGATTAAGTCTTCATCACCATGAATTGTTTTAAATGCTATTAAATTACCATTCTTTTCAGTAACGTTTAAAGCTCTAACACCCTTACTACCACGGTGAGTCATTCTGTATTGCTTAATGTCTGTTTGTTTGCCATATCCGTTTTCAGTAGCAACTAATATCTTTTGCTCAGGTTCAGCAATTTCACATCCAACTACTATATCATTTTCGTCATCAGATAATTCTATACCCTTCACACCAGATGCACTTCTTCCCATTATTCTAATTTCATTTTCATCAAAACGAATCATACGACCTTTAGAAGATGCTATTAGAATTTCATTGTTTCCCATTGTTTTTTTAACATCTAATAAATTATCATCTTCTCTTAAAGTAATAGCTAATTTACCACCTTTACGAATACTTTCAAATTCACGTACATCCGTACGCTTGATTATACCCTTCTGTGTACATAATACAATGTATTTATAATCATCAGATGGGGAAAATTTAAGCATTGCTTTAACAAATTCACCTTTTTCAAGAGGTAATAAATTAATAATTGGTAAACCTTTTGATTGACGATTAAATAGTGGTATTTCATAGCCTTTCATTCTATAAACTTTACCTTTATTTGTAAATATTAAAACATAATCATGGGTAGTCATTGAAAGCATATTAACAACAAAATCTTTCTCGTTTGTAGTCATGCCTTTAACACCTACACCACCACGATTTTGGGTCTTATAGTTTTCTGTAGTAGTTCTTTTGATATAACCATTATTAGTTAAAGTAAGAACTATATCTTCTACTGGAATTAAAGACTCATCATCAATATAATCAATTGAAGACATATCAATAGAAGTCTTTCGATCATCACTATATTTATCCTTAATCGCTAATAAGTCTTGTTTTATAATTTCTAATATTCTTTGTTCAGAAGCTAAAATATCTTTATATTCTTTGATTTTTTCTAACAAATCTTTTAATTCTGCTTCAATTTTATCTTTTTCTAGACCAGTAAGTCTTCTCAATTTCATTTCTAAAATTGCTTCACATTGAATTTCATCCAAAGCAAACTTACTAGTTAATTGTTCTTTAGCAATTTGATCAGTTTTAGATGATTTAATAATTTTAATAACTTCATCTATATTATCCAAGGCAATTTTTAACCCCTCTAAAATATGAACTCTTTGCTCTGCTTTGTTTAAATCATATCTAGTTCTTCTAATTATAATTTCTTTTTGATAATCTATATATTTAATTATAATATCTTTTAAGCCTAAAGTTTTTGGTACACCATTATCAAGCATTAAAAAGATTATTCCATAATTTATTTGAAATTGAGTATGCTTATATAAATTATTTAATACTACTTGCGGATTAGCATCTCTTTTTAACGTGATAGTAATTTTAATACCATCTTTTAAATCACTATGGTAATCAGCTATTCCATCTATAGTTTTGTTATGAACTAATTCAGCTACTTTATTTTTTAGCTCCATTGTATTGATTCCGTAAGGAACTTCCGTAATTACTATATAATTTTTACCATCTTTTTCTTCAATAGTTGCCTTACTTCTTATTGTAATGGAACCTCTACCAGTTTCATAAGCTTTTTTAATTCCACTATTTCCCAAAATCAAACCACCGGTTGGAAAATCAGGACCTTTAATATGTTGCATAAGTCCTAAAACATCTATTTCAGGATTATCAATATAAGCAACACAGCCATCAATAACTTCTCCTAAATTATGTGGAGGAATATTAGTTGCCATACCTACGGCAATACCCATTGTACCATTAACTAATATATTAGGAAATCTAGAAGGTAAAACAGTTGGTTCCTTTTCTGATTCATCAAAGTTAGGACCAAAATTAACAGTATCTTTTCCTATATCTCTCAATAATTCTAATGAAATTTTAGAAAGTCTAGATTCTGTATAACGCATTGCTGCTGCGCCATAACCTTCTATATTACCAAAATTACCATGGCCATCTACTAACATATATCGATAACTAAAATCTTGGGCCATTCTTACCATTGCTTCATATATAGATGAATCGCCATGTGGATGATATTTACCCATAACATCTCCAACAATACGAGCTGATTTTTTATGAGGTTTATCAGGTGTATAACCAGATTCATACATAGACCATAAAATTCTACGATGTACTGGCTTTAAACCATCTCTTAAATCTGGTAACGCACGTGAAACAATAACACTCATTGAATATTCAAGAAATGATGATTTTACTTCTTCTACAATATTATTTTCTTCTAATCTATCCCTACTATGATCCATAATTCACCTCCTATATATCCAAATTTTGAACATAAACAGCATTATTTTCAATAAATTCTCTTCTAGGTTCTACTTCATCACCCATTAATTTAGAGAATATCTCGTCAGCACTTATTAAGTCATCAACTGTTATTTTTCTTAAAATTCTAGTATTAATATCCATAGTTGTTTCATTTAATTCTTCAGCATCCATTTCACCTAAACCTTTCATACGAGCTATATCGTATTTTGTGTTTGGATTTAAAGAAGCTAAATAAGAATCTCTCTCTTCTTCATTTAATACATATTTAATAGTTTTACCATGTTTAATACAAAATAATGGTGGTTGAGCAGCATATACATGACCTGCCTCAACAATTGGTCTAAAAAATCTATAAAACAAAGTAAGTAGTAAAACACGAATATGAGAGCCATCGACATCGGCATCGGTCATTATAATAATCTTATGATATCTTAATTTACTTTAATCAAATTCATTTCCAATACCAGTTCCAAAGGCTGTTATTATTGTCCTAATTTCCTCATTTGACAATGCTCTATCAAGTCTAGCTTTTTCAACATTTAAAATTTTTCCTCTTAATGGCAAAATAGCTTGAGTCATAGAATTTCTTCCTTTAATAGCAGACCCTCCAGCTGAATCTCCCTCGACTAGGAATATTTCGCAAACTGATGGATCTTTATCTTTACAATCTACTAGTTTTCCACCAAAATTAACAACATCTAAATCACTTTTTCTTCTCGTTAATTCACGAGCTTTTTTTGCTGCTACACGGGCACGAGCGGCAGTCATAGTTTTATCAATTATTATTTTAGCTTCTTCTGGATTTTCCATTAAAAATCTTTCAAAACCTTCTGAAAAAACATTATCCGCTAATTTTCTAACTTCAGAGTTACCTAATCTACCTTTTGTTTGTCCTTCAAATTGAGGATTAGGATGTTTACAAGAAACAATCATTGTTAAGCCTTCTTTAACATCATCACCAGTTAAAGAATCGTCTTTTTCTTTTAGAAAATTATTTTTTCTAGCATAATTATTTATGATACGAGTAAGTGCTCTTCTAACACCTTCTTCATGTGTTCCACCATCATGTGTATTAATGTTATTTACGAATGAATAAATACTGTCACTATATCCTGAATTATATTGCATAGCAACTTCAAACATAATACCATCTTCTTCACCTTCTAAGTGAATAATTTGTTCATGAATTGGTGTTTTATTCTTATTAAGATATCTTACATATTCACTTATTCCACCTTCATAATGGAAAGATTCCCCAGTGGTATCTTCATTATCTCTGTCATCTCTTAAGGTAAGTTTCAAGCCTTTATTTAAAAAAGCTAATTCTCTAATTCTAACTTTTAATGTTTCATAATCATAAATATCAGTATCAAATATATCTGGATCCGGCTTAAATGTAACATGAGTCCCAGTCATATTAACATCACATTCACCTATTACTTTTAATGGTTCAACAGTATGTCCACCATTTTCAAAACGAATAAAATGTATTTTTCCATTCTTATATACTTTAACTTCTACCCATTTTGATAAAGCATTAACTACTGAAGCACCTACTCCATGTAGACCACCAGATACTTTATATCCGCCGCCTCCAAATTTACCACCAGCATGAAGTACTGTATAAACAGTTTCTACAGTTGATATATGAGTTTTTGGGTGAATATCGACTGGAATACCTCTACCATTATCTTTTACTGTTATCGAATTATCTTTATTGATTACGACTTCTATCGTATTACAAAAACCTGCTAAAGCTTCATCTATAGAGTTATACACAATTTCCCAAACCAAATGATGTAATCCTTTAACATCTGTAGTACCAATATACATACCAGGTCTTTTTCTTACTGCTTCCAACCCCTCTAAAACTTGAATATCGGAAGCGTCATAATGTTCTATATTATCCATTTCTATCATCCTTTCTTCTTAATACTTTCCCTGAACTAATTTCAAAGACACGAGCTTTTTTTAATGTTTTATTATCAATGTTATCTATATCAGTAGTAGTAATTATAGTTTGAATTTTACCGTTGATATATTTAAGCAAATTATTTTTTCTATCTTCATCTAATTCGCTAAAAACATCGTCTAAAAGTAATATTGGCGTACTTCCTATTACTTTAGTAAATATATTGATTTCTGACAGTTTTAAAGCTAAAACAGCAGCTCTTTGCTGTCCTTGTGATCCATACTGTTTTAAATTAATATCATTAAGCATAAATTTAAATTCATCCCTATGAGGTCCGTATATTGATTTACCATAAGATATTTCCTCATTAAAATTAATGGAATTTTTAATTTTGTCATACATCTCAGTATCTTTATATGAATTAAAATCTATTATAGGAACATACTCTAATGTTAATTTATCTAAACCAGTAATATCTTTAAATATATTTTCTATATAATCATTAATCTTTTCCACATATTTCTTTCGCATTTTATAAAGTAATATTGATTTTTTTATGTAATAATCATTAAGTATTTCTAAATATTGTTTATTATAATATTCATTGTTTCTTATTTTCTTAATATATTCATTTCTATTTTTTAAAATACGATTATAGTCATCAAGTACCTTATTATAAGAAGGATAAACTTGTCCAATTTCCGTACTAATATACTTTCTTCTAACATCAGGAAGACCCTTAATTAAATCTAAATCATCAGGAAAAAAAATAATGATTTTTAAGTATGAGGAATATTTATTTAATGCATTAATATCATTATTATCAATTTTAAGTAGCTTTTTTTTATTTATATAGTCTATTTCTAAATTAGTTTTTATGGAATTAATACTTACTATTCCTTTTAATTTAAAAAATTCGTTTTTATTGTTTATTAATAAAGAATCATCATGAGTTCTATGTGAATGTGTAATAGCTAAATAATAAATGCTTTCTAATATATTAGTTTTTCCACTACCATTTTTTCCGACTAAAATATTAATTCCACTTTTAAATGAAATAGTCTGTTTTTCATAATTTCTAAAATTTTGTAATTCTACTTTGTTTAAAAACATACTATCCCCCATTTTTATAATTTTAAGACGTATAAATAGATTTTTATATATCGTAAATACTCCTATACCACTATCAACATTATATCACATTTTTGCCTTAAATGTACCTTTTTTAAGCAAAAATAGCAAAAAAAGTCAAAATTAATTGACTTTTTTCACCGAAATTAAACAAAATATATTAATTATTAATTATACGACTATTTTTTTCAATAGCACACCATAATTTGGACGCTCTTAATATCTGATTTTCTAAAGAATTATAAGACATATTTATTGTAACACGACGATTATTTTTAAGTATTAATTCACAAGTTTTATCACCTTTAATATAGTTTTTAATATTATTAAACGCTATCCAAGAACAATCCCATAATCTAGGTGATGTAGTTGGAAAAAATATAATACGATTAGAATCCTCTATTATTATAGGTGATTTATAAGAATATCCTACTAAGGCTTTTGTTCCCTTAAATCTTCCATCATAAGAACTTCCAAAAAATTTACAACTATTATCTATTATTTCAAAAGTTGTTTGTGGAACTATAAATTCGTCTTCTTCTTCATAAATGTGTGTAATTTTTTCACTTTCTGGTATTAATAATAATGTTCTTTTGTTTATTTCATAACTTTCTTGCATAAACATAAAATCCCCCATTTCTTGATATTTAAAATATCGATATTTCTTATATCACATATATTTGTCAAAATTTGTTTATATATGTCGAAAACTAATAAAATTATCAACAATATTTTTAATCTAGTACTATTTCTATTAATTCATTCTTTATTTTTATAAGTATAGGACATAAAACATTTTTGGTTTTTAATATTTGAACTTTATTTAATATTTCCATATTATTATAAATATAGTTATAATCATATCCTGTTAAACTTTGAGCTATTTTAGCTCTAAAATCTTTAAATTTATTATTCAAAAAAATAATTTTCAAACGTTCACCTACTGGTGGTAATTTTAGATTATTTGCCATTTTTTCACCTCCTATCTAAACAATAAATGTTTTTTTTATTATTGTCCCTATTATTAAAATACCAAAAAAATCGTTGATTTCCTTTTTTATTAAAAAATATTAATACTTTTCCACAACATAAAAAAAGAACTTTAATAAGTTCTTATAGGGACAATTAATTCTGTTATACTATCATCACTTGGATTTTTTATTAAGAAAGGCTTAAGTTCACCATTAAACTTTAAAACAACTTTTTCACAAGATAATGCTTTTAAAGCATCTACCATAAATTTCGAACTAAAACTTATTCTAAAGTCATCACCTGTTTTGTTATCAGCAAATATAACCTCTTCTACTTTACCTATTTCAGGAATATTAGAAGATATTTTAATATTTTTTTCGTTTACTTCACATAAAATTGTATTTTTATCATCATTGACACTAAATAAAGAAGCTCGATCAATCGCATTATATAGTTCTTTATAACTAACTTCTATTTCATTTATAAATTCATTTGAAATTAGTTTTGATGTGTCTGGGAATGTACTATTAATAAGTCTTGTCATAAAGATAATATCATCAAATTTAAATAATACTTTATTAGAAAAAATATGCATTTCAATTTTACCTTCATTATCGTTAATTATTTTAATAAGTTCTAACAAACATCTAGTTGGTATTATAATGTTACTTTCATTATTATTAGTAGGTATGGATAAAATCTTTTTAGATAAACGATAAGAATCTGTACCTGTACATTCTAAAATATCATTACTAATAATAAAATTAATTCCAGTTAAATTTGGTCTAGATTCTTGATTAGAAGTAGCAAATGATATTTGATTAATAATATCTTTAAGTACCTTTTTATCTAATATAATAGGATTTTCCACAGTATCTAATTCTAAGTTAGGAAAATCTGATACTTCATTACAATTTAAACTAAATTCAGTACTAGAAGTACTTATAATAATTTTGTTATTGTTTACTTCTTCAATTCTTATTTCAGAATTTGGAAGTTTTTTAATAATATCATATATATATTTACCAGATACTACTATAGTACCTAGAGAATCTATATTATTAATATCTTTTTTATCGATAAAAGTTTTTATAGATATTTCACTATCAGTACTATATAAATATAAACCATCTTCTGTTAATTCAAACTTAATACAATTAAGTATGGGTATTAAGTTTTTACTAGATACACCTTTGATGACATAATTTAAATGTTCTAGTAAAATATTTTGTTTTATATAAAAATTCATAAAATCAATCCTTTCTTTTATATAAATATTATTATTATAGATGTGGAAACTGTGGAAAACTTTCAAAAAACATTAAAATAACAAGAAAATTTGTATTGTGGATAAATTGTTAATTACTTTACTTTTACACATTAATCTTACTAACTAACTTATTTATCTCTTCCTCAAAAGAAGAATTTGTATTAATTTCTTTTTTAATTTTATCTACAGAATGCATTACTGTTGTATGATCTTTTCCTCCAAAAGCTAAACCTATTTTTGGTAAAGTTTCCCCTACTACAACCCTACAAATATACATAGCAATTTGTCTAGGTATAGCTATACTAGCATTTCTTTTCTTTCCTTTCAAGTCTTCTACTGAAATATTGTAGTTATTGGCGACAATTTGTTGCACTTGATCAACTTTATTTTTAGAAATAATGCTTGTTTTGAAGAAATCTTTTAAAGCTTCATTAGCGACATCTAGAGTAATTACTGTTTCATTCATTATAGTTGAATATGCGATTACTCTATTAATAGCGCCTTCTATTTTTCTTATATGTTCTGTACATACACTAGCAATATATTCTTTAGCTTCATCTTTAAAATCACAATCTGGAAATTTATCACATATTTTTTTATTAATAATGGCAAGTCTTAAATCAAAGTCTGGTGGCGTGATATCTACAGTAATACCCCAGTTAAATCTAGTACGAAGTCTTTCTTCTAATTTTTTTAAATCATCAGGTGATCTATCAGAAGTAATAATAATTTGTTTATTATTTGAATGCAAATCATTAAAAGTATTGAAGAATTCTTGTTGTGTTTTATTAGCGATTTCTAAATATTGTATATCATCTATAATTAAAACATCTACAGAACGATATTTGTTTTTAAAGTTATCCACATTAATTAAATTATTATCTTCCTTATTTTTTCGATATAATTCAATAAAATCATTGACAAATTGCTCACAAGTGACGTATAAAACTTTTTTGTTAGAGTTTTCCACAATATAATTTCCAATCGCATGAATCAAGTGAGTTTTTCCCAAACCACTACTAGCATATATAAATAAAGGATTGTACATTTTACCAGGCTGTTCCGCCACCGCTAAAGCCGTAGCACGTGCAAATTTATTAGATTTTCCGACAATAAAAGAGTTAAAAGTATATTCTTTTATTAAATTTGAATTAAAATTATTATTTTGGGCACTAGTTGGAACACCAATAACATCAGTATTTATTTTAATATCACTAGTAAGTTCTTCTTCTAAATAGTATTCCACCTTAAAATTAGAACCAGTTATTTCGTTAAATATTGCTTCTACTGTTTCATTATAGTTTTCTTTTAAATGTTTCTTATGAACAATGTCAGGAACAAGTATTTTAATAGTATTTTCATCAAATTCTATTAATTTATTTTCTTTAAACCAGGTTTCATAAGTAATATCTGACAAAGTATTTTTAATAGTTTCTAAGAATTTTTGCCATATCATTTCAGTATTCATGCTTATCACCTACTCCCTTAACAATTTCATTTTACACTAAAAAACAATAAAAAAAAATAGTTTTCCACAATATTATTACAAAAAATTTAATTTCAACAAATTTTTCCACATAAAAAAGCTTAATTTTATCAAATATTTAAACAAAAATAGAATTTATGCACAGGTACTGTGGAAAACTTTCTACACATAATAATGTTTGGGTTAAAAACTTTTCCACAACTATGGTGGAAAACTCACATCTTATTTATTTTGTTTATAAAAATGTTGTGGATAACTTTTGTGTAAAAGATATAATAATATCCACAATATAAGTAAAAAATGAATTCATTTTTATAAAAAATAAAAAAAACTGTGGAAAACTTTTTTATCAAAATTTTAATAAAATATTTGACAAACTGCTTTTATATATATATAATGTAGAAAGCAGTGAGAAATTAGGAGGTGCAATAATGAAAAGAACTTATCAACCAAATAATCATAAAAAAACTAAAAAACAAGGTTTTATGGCACGTATGGAAACAAAAATAATTAATAGTAGAAGAAAAAAAGGTCGCAAAGTTTTATCACATTAATTATTTAATTATATGTTTTTAAAAATAGCTACTGATATTGTATTTTGATATCAGTAGTTTTTAGTAGAAAAGGTGATACTTTATGAAAAAGGTAAACATTGTCAAAGAAAATAGAGATTTTAGAAGAATAATGGATATTAGTAAGCCAATTAAAAATAATTTTTATACAGTTTTTATAGAGAAGAATGATAATATTACAAATTACCATTTTGGAATATCTGTTAGTAAAAAATTAGGGAATGCTGTTATGAGAAACAGACTAAAAAGACAAATTAAATCAATAATTGACAAAAAAAACTACCAAAATCATTTTAATTGTATTATAATATTAAAAAGAGACATCTTAAATAAAAATTATCAAGAAATGGAAGAAAAGTTATTTGAAATTTTTAATAAGATTAATATAATTAAAGGAGAATAGAATGAAGAAAAAGTTATTAGTTTTAATGGTATTACTATTATGTGTAACTGGTTGTACTAAGCAGTTAAAGGACGCTGATAATAAATTAGTGAAAAATGAAGAAACAGGGCAAACTTTAACTAAAAATATTTTATGTCAGCCAGAAGAAGAAGAAACAATTAAAAAGTACAATGAAACATTGGAAAATGCTAGAAAGACATATCAAGAACAATTAGAAAAGAAAGAAATTACTCAAAAACAATATGATAAAAAAATGGCATCTTTAGTTGATATTAGTACTTTGCCAAAGTGTGGTGAATTTAGTGTTACAGATAGTGGTTATGAAGGAATTTGGACTACTATATTTGTAAAACCATTAGCGTGGTTGATTTTAAAAATAGGTGGTTTAGTTAAAAACTATGGTGCATCTGTAGTTATAATTACAATTTTGATAAGGTTATGTATGTATCCTATTACTAAAAAAACAGCTTTGCAATCTGAAAGAATGAATGAAGTAAAACCTGAACTTGAAAGATTAGAGAAAAAATATAAAAATAAGACTGACCAACAAAGTATGGTTATGAAAAGTCAAGAAACAATGCTTTTATATAAAAAATATGGGATTAATCCAATATCAGGATGTGTATTTGCCTTTATTCAAATACCTTTATTCTTTGCATTTTATGAAGCTTTAAACCGTCTTCCTGCTATATTTGAAGGTAAATTTTTAGGTCTTGAATTAGGAACAACAGCAGGAACAGCTATATTAAATGGAAAAGTATATTATTTATTAGTAGTTGTTTTAGTTGTTTTAGTAACTTATTTTTCTATGAAGCTAAACAAGACCGCTTCTATGGATGCTAGTCAAGAAAGTACTATGAAAATGATGACTAACATGATGATTGTTATGATTTCAATAGCGTCATTTACAATATCAACTAGTATTACTTTATATTGGATAACTAATAGTACATTCACAATTGTCCAAAATTTATTAGTAAAAAGGAGAAAAGCAGATGTTAAAGTTATATAGTTTTGAAGGAAAAACACAGGAAGAAGCTCTAGAAAAAGCTTTATCAAATTTAAATGCTTCTACAAATGAAGTAATTTATAACATTACTGAAACAGAAGGAAAGTTATTTAAAGCTAAAAAAAGTATTGTTAATGTTGTTTTAAAGAATGATGTAAAAAATGAAATTAAAGATTTTATTAATGAATTAAAAAAGAAAATGAACATTGATATTAATATGGAAGTTAAAGAAGTAGATGATGTTTTTAATGTTTTATTGATATCAGATAACAATTCTATTTTAATTGGAAAAGAAGGAAGAACGATAAATGCCCTTCAACTTATTTTGAGACAGACTTTAAATAAGTATGGTTTAAATATAAAAGTTAATTTGGATGTTTCTAATTATAAAGCTAATAAAGTAAAGAATATTGAATATGAAATTAAAAAGTTAGCTAGAAATGTTCTAGATACTAAAGTAGAAGCTAAATTAGATCCTATGAATTCTTATGAAAGACGAGTAGTACATACTGTTATTTCAGAATTTGAATTTTTGGAGACTGAGAGTTTTGGTGAAGAACCAGAAAGATATGTAATTATTAGATATAAAGAAGATTAATTCTTCTTTTTTTATTACTAAATTAGTTTATAAAAGTAATTTATATGTTAGTAGGAAATATAGGAAAAATAGGTAATTTTCTTTATATATTATTA
>JALELF010000039.1 GCA_022771715.1 Bacillota bacterium | reverse complement strand
CTCCTCCTGCATTTATGTGATTAGATATAACAATCACGTTAGGATTATTTCCATATGCATCCAAAATCTTTTCGACTCTTTCAGATGGTGATAGAGTCATATCATTATCCCTGGTTATTTTAACAGGAATTCCTAATTCTTTAAATCTATCATACATATATTTAGAAATTGCTAAAGTCAAGTCTTTTTCTATTATTCCATTACCACTTGCACCCGGATCACTTCCACCATGACCAGCATCTATAACAATCTTAGTTTCATTCATATACATTCCTCCTTATAATAGTTTATGAGAAGAAACATAAAGTGTTTTATATATCATGTAAAATCCATAAAATATACTATTTATATTTTGAAAATCTTTAAATTATGTTCTATAATACACTTTTTTCTTGACAGGCATCTAACTTATAATATTAAACAAAATATTTTTCATATAATCTAAAAATTATTTATAACTTAATCTTTTTCACCAAAAATTACTATTCAACAAATCTTTCCATGTTTCAGTTACACTATTAGAAATATAGTCAAAGTATTCCCCTAATTGTATACTTATTAATTTGGCTTTTTCATTTATTGAATTACTTAAACTATAATAATCTTTTTTTTATTTCTCAACAAAAAAAGAATAGCTTTACACTATTCTACTTTATCAGTTAACTTGATAGTTGCTTCTTTTAATTCATTACCTCTAAAATACTTAACACTTACAGTATCACCTATATTACACTTATATAAAGCATATTTAAAAGTAGAAGAATCTTCAATCTTTAATCCATTTAATTCTACAATAACATCGCCTTTTTCTAAACCTGCAACCGCTGCTGGCTTATCTTTCTCTACATAAGCAAGAACTGCTCCATACTTAACCTCTTTGCTAATATTAATACGATTATAGAATAATTGATACATATTATCGGCATCTATCAACTGTACACCCAAATATGGTCTAACAATTTCTTCACCTTTTTCTAACTTATCTATAATAGACATAACAGTTTCAATTGGAATAGCAAAACCCATACCTTCTATTTTATCTTCAACAAGTTTTAATGAATTAACGCCAATTACTTGTCCATTTATATTAACCAAAGGTCCGCCACTATTTCCTGGATTTATAGCAGCATCCGTTTGTAATGTTTCAATTAAATAAGAACCTGAACTTAAAGTAACTGAAACAAGTCTATTTTTACCAGACAATATTCCTTTAGTAACAGTTCCCATGTAATCTGCACCAAGTGGAGACCCTACAGTAAATAAAGTATCACCTATTTCTGAACTTTCACTACTACCCATTTCTGCTACTTGCAAAACATTTTTAGCATCTATTCTAATTACAGCTATATCAGCGTATTCATCACTACCCAAAACTTCACCATCAAATTCATTATTATAATTATCAAGTATTTTTACACTAGTTGCGCCATCTATAACATGATGATTAGTTATAATATAACCATATTTGTCATCTTTTTTGTAAACAAAACCAGTTCCTGTAGAAGATAAAGTACCTTTTTTATAAGATTCAACTAAAATAGTCGCATCATATATTTTAGATACTGAACTTTTAATAGTATCTGTTTCAGTTACAGATACTACTTTTTCAGTTTTTTCAACGACAGTTTCTTTATGATATGTATCCATAAATAAATAAGTTCCAAATACGCCTAGAGAAAGCGCTATTAAAAAAGTTAAAACATACGATATTTTGTTTCTATCTTTCATTTCTATTCCTCCTTAAAGTTCGACTATATAACGCCAATTAGCAGGAAATCCTATCTTATTTAACACACTTTCAATTGAGACAGAATCAATTCTACTATCTAATTGACCAATTACATATTCTATTTCATTCATTAAATCAACAAATTCTTCTTCAGTAAACATTTGCTTCATTATAATTATTAATGCATACAAATCATTTTTACCATATATGTATCCTTCTTCATTCATCTCAATATTTAACTCATAATGATATTTTGTATCAGGTATACTTCTACCTGTTCTATGATCATACAAAATATCTTCATGAGCACACAAATTTCTATAATTAGCAAGCAAAGATAAATATATTGACAAAGTTGTAAAATCTAGTTTGTAATAATCTGCTATGCCTTGTTGATCTTCTGTCTTTAAAATACTAAACAGTTCTGAAATAATACCAAATGATAAAACTTTAACTAAAATCCACATTGGAATATATCCATAATTGTCCATATAGTGCATTGTAGCTGAGTGCTGACGACCATTAACTCTTATTTGTCTTTTCATTTTGTTAAGAACATCATATACTTGTTTTTCACGCAATTTATCTTGTGTAAAATTATTAGGATTTAAATAATCTTTTTCTTTAAATCCATATTTTCTTGATAATTGATAACTTATCATTGATTTAATATTATTTTCAATTACTAGAATATGTTTAAAAATAATATTTCTTAGCTCTCTATCAAATAAAAATATACTATGTAATTCTTCAAAAGTCGCTCCACTTATAAATCTAGAATCTTTATATTTCTTCATTAATAAATGTCTATATCCACTTATAAAAAAGTAATTTTCTCTAAGCAGCACTTCTTTGGCTTTATATTCATCATTAATTGTCAATCCTTTTGAACGAAGTATTTCTATTTGTTCATCAAGTGTTTTAAAGATTTTGTTATTACTCATACTCTCACCTTAAATAATTATATCACAAATACCTATTAAAATTGTGGTCTTATTGTGTTATTTTTATGAAAAATATTTAATAATTCCATTTGTTATTATATTAGATATTTTATTTTGATACCAATTTTGTCTTAAAATATATCTTTCATTAGGATTAGATATAAATCCTACTTCTACTAAAACACCTACTATTTTAATTCTTTTATACATATACATTTCATTAGTTAGCTTATATTCTCTTTTCGTAGCTGTATTTTTTCTAAATTCATTTTGAATAATTTTTGCTAATCTTTCATTCTCTTTATTTACATCATCATAAAACACTTGTGCTCCACTCCAAGATGAAGAACTTTCAGCATTTAAATGAATTGATATATACATATCACACATAGAATCATTAATCATATTAGCTCTTCTTGATAAATCACTTCTTTTTCTATTCATTGCATTAGGTACTGATAAATCATAATCACCATATCTTGTAAGATACACTGTTGCGCCATTTTCCTCTAATTTCTGTTTTAAAGTATAAACTATTTTTAAATTAATATCTTTTTCTTTTATGCTTTTATAAAGTGCTCCTGGATCCAAACCACCATGACCAGCATCTAAATATATTACTTTACCAAATAATGGTAACTTATTCGCACTTACTGTAAAAAAACTTACTGTAGCAATGCTAATTATTGACAAAAATAAAACACATATTTTATATTTAAGCATTATATCACCTAATTAAATATATGTTTTTTTTGATAATTTTTACAAATTGAATTTGTTTTCTTGTTTTTTCTTTAATATTATTCCTACTATTCCTAAAACTATAATCGTAGGTAATATTATAAACCAATAATTTAAGTAAAATTCTAAAATATATTCATATATACTTTTGTAATCATCTTTATTTGGCTTATTATCTTCGTTTATCCTTTTTTTATAATCTAAAACTGCCTTTTTAAATTGATCATAGCTTATTTTTGTACTGAACCATTTTTGACAATACTTATAGCTTTCTATACCACTACATAACTTATCTTTATAATATTTGTTATAAGTTGGAATTTCAACAAATATTTTATTTAAGTAATTATCATCACAATAATTTTCACTAGAATACACTTCAAAAGTATAAGTTCCAGGATTTGTCACATTAATTTTTATATATTCTTTTCCATTATAAGTATATGATTTATTGTTTTTAACATCTTTTATTGTTTGAAACTCTTTAATATTGTAAATTGTTATTGTAAAAATGGCTTCATCATTTACCATTTCATAATCAACAAAAGAACTAACATTTGAAGCCTTCTTTTGAGCTATATTGTAATCTTCATAATCACAGTAATATCCTTTAGCACCTATTGGTAGAATCAATAATATTAAAAATAATAATACTTTTTTCATGATT
>JALELF010000018.1 GCA_022771715.1 Bacillota bacterium | reverse complement strand
TTTGAAAATGGTTATGTTATATATTTTGATGTAACAACGGGAGAGAAATGCCAAAATTATCATGAAGATAATAGTAAAAAATATACAATGGATTAGAGATCACTAAAAAAACTGATAATCAAAATGGCTGCTTAAAATTTTACACATTTAATTATGAAGAATAAAGTGATAGAGTAAATTTATTATTAGATCATAATATTTCTGGGAAAGTAAGTTGGGCAAATACAGGTGATAATAGTAGTGGCCCTGTAACATTGTTACCATATTTAAAAGAAGCTACCGCTAATTGGGTTGGAACAGAGACACCAACTAATTATTCTTTATCTCAAACTACTGGTGGTAATTATACAATATCTTATGAAGATGAAGGATATAAAGCAAGATTGATAACTGTAAATGAAGTAGCTAAAATAACTGGTAATACTACATTAGAAGAAAGTGCAAGTAATGCTTATTATTATTTTGATTCAAATAATGAGTCTCCTAGTGCAACATGTACTACAGGAAATACTACAGTGTGTAATTATGGTTGGTTATATGATAGAACTAAAACGGATTGTACAACTTATGTTTGTTTAAACAATGGCGATGCGGAAGAAGCTACTATATATGATGGCTATTGGACAGGAACATCTACTTTTGGTTCTACTAATTGTGCATGGGGCGTTGATCCTGATGGAAGCTTAAGTTACCATCGTGTTTATACAAGTGGTGGAGCGTATTTACGACCAGTCATAGAAGTTTTAAAAACAAAATTACAATAGAGTGTGCATCAGCACATTCTTTTTTATACAACTAGACAATACTTTTAATATTTGGTATAATTGTAAAGTTGAAAAAAAGAAAGGAAGAAAAAATGAGTAAAATAAAAATATTTAGTTTAGGTGGACTAAACGAAATCGGAAAAAATATGTATGTAGTTGAAGTAAACAAAGACATATTTGTGTTTGATGCTGGATTAAAGTATGCAGATGACAAAATGTTAGGAGTTGACTATATAATACCTAAGTATGATTACCTAAAGAACAATCAAGATAGAATAAAAGGTATATTTATAACACATGGTCATAATGAACAAATGGGTGCTTTAACAGATATATTACCCGATTTAAATAAAGTAAAAGTATATGGAACACAATTTACAATCGATATATTAAAAAGAGATTTAGAAGAAGAAAAAATAAAAACGGATAATTTAGTAGTAATTAAACCACATAGAAATATTAATTTTAAAGAAAATAGTATTTTTCCAGTAAGTCTTAGCCACTCTGTACCAGATACAGTAGGTTATGTATTAAATACTCAAGATGGAGCTATATTCTATACTGGAAACTTTGTTTTTGATCCAACCATGAATTACCCTTTTAAAACTGATATAGGAAAACTTGCCTATATAGGAAAGCAAGGCGTATTATGTTTGATGGCTGAAAGTAGATATGCTAGTAAAATAGGGTATACTTCACCACAACATAGAATTAATAAAGTAATAAGTGAAGTTTTATATAAATATGAAAAAAGAATACTATTTAATGTATTTGATGGTCAAATATATCGTATTCAAGAAATATTTAATGAAATAATGCATACCGATAGAAAAGTAATTATAATGGGTAAAAGGTTAGAATCAATTATAAATGACGCTATTGATAAAAACTATATCCATTTTGATAAAACTAGATTTTCTAATATTCATAATGCTAAAGACGAAAATGTTATAATTCTTATTTCAGATGAAAGAGAAAAGCCATTCTCTAATCTAGATAGAATAATTAAAAGATATGATAAATTTATAACATTAAACGAAACAGATACAGTAGTTTTTGCATCTTCAGTATATCCTGGCATGGAAAAAACAGCTACCAAAATATATGACAATATTTCAAGAATAGGTTGTAATTTAATAATACTTCCTACTGATAAATATTTAGCTCTTCATGCATCAAGTGAAGACTTAATGCTAATGATAGATTTAATAAAGCCAAAATATTATTTTCCTGTCATTGGTGAATATAGAGATCAAGTAGCAAACATGAAAGTAGCTAAAGAAGCAGGAATAAATGAAGAAAATGTTTTACTTAAGTTAAATGGTCAAGTTGTAACATTTATAGATGGAAAATTAGTAGAATCAAAAGAAATAATTTCATCTGATGATATATTTATAGATGGGAAAACAGCTGGTGATGTTGGTGAATTAGTTATTAAAGATAGAGAAATACTATCAGAAAATGGTGTAGTAATTGTCAGTGTAACTTTAAATAAAGCTACTAAACAAATAGTTGCTGGTCCGGAAATATATACGAGAGGATTTGTATTTGTTAAAGAAAATATTGACTTAATAAAAGAAGCAGAGAAAAAAGCTTTAGAAATTATCAATGAAAACACCAAACCAAACTTTATAGATTTTAACAAAGTTAGATTAGGTATTAGAGATACTTTAGGAAAATACTTTTACGATGAAACAGAATGTAAACCAATGATTTTATTAGTTATTGGTGAAGTTGAATAAAATACCACTTGTTGTGGTATTTTTATTATAAATAGTTGACAGTAAATTTTAAAATGTTATAATTTAAGTAGATGATATTTAATTCTTATGATTCTTTAAAAAACGTATAAAAAAAGTATTTAAAAAAATACTTTTTTGTGTCTAAAGAAGGGAGGAAGTTATGTCTTTAAAAAGCCGAATTAACAAATTATATGCATTAAAAAGCATGTTAATTCAAGCCCGTGAACAAGCTAAAATGAAAAATATATTAAATCAAAATTTAATGTATAATCCTAGTTTTAGTAAAGAACATGTCTATGAAGATGTTCCTACTTATGAATGTACAGGATTCTTAGTAGCAAAAAAAACACGTAAAGATGGAATTAAATTCCTATAAAATACCTTTTAGGTATTTTTTTCATGCTTAATAAATTCTCTTAATAATTTAGTAAGAGCTCTTTTCTCAATTCTAGAAACATAACTTCTAGATATTTTTAATTCTTTAGCTATTTCTTTTTGTGTTATTTCATCACTATCATTTAAACCATATCTTTTTATAATAATCTCTTTTTCTCTAGGCGTTAGAACATTAAAATATCGTTTTAATTGTTTAATACTTTCTTGATTATGTATATTAGTAGCGTAATCAGGATCTGGAGTTTTTAAAATATCCAATAAAGTTATTTCATTTCCTTCTTTATCAAAACCAATAGAATCATTAATACTTACATTTTTACTATTCTTTTTATCTCCTCTAAAATGCATTAATATTTCATTTTCTATACATCTTGCACAATAAGTAGTAATTCTGCTTCCTTTAGATAAACTATAACTATCTATGCCTTTAATTAAACCAATTGTGCCAATACTTATTAAGTCATCTATATCACTTCGCTTATATTCATACTTTTTAACAATATGTGCGACTAATCTTAAATTATGTTCTATTAATTTATTTCTGGCGGTTACATCATTTCTTTCTAATAGTTTGACACATTCATCTTCTTCTTCCTTAGACAAAGGTTCAGGAAAGACATTATTAGAATAAGCAGCACACATTAGATATAAATCTTTAAAGAGCAAATTAAATAATTTTTTTATCATATAACACATCCCAATTAATAATATGCCTTTTTATTTTTTATTTATTTTGTCCATTTGAAAGTTTTAAAAAGAAGTGTTATAATAGACATATTTAAAAGGGAGGGTTTTATGGAGTTAAACATATTATATGGCATAATCATAATATTAATAGGATATTTGATTAGCTTTCATGGATTAAAATTAAGAAATTTATTATTTATTATTATTTGGTTTTTATTAGGATTTAGTATATCTGTAAAAGTATTTTCACAAGCTTTTACAGATGTAGAAATGCTTCATACCTTTAGCACAATGATAGGACTAATTTGTAGTCTGTTAAGTTATAAACTACAGTTGTTAAATATTTTTGTGTCAGTGTCTTGGATGTGTGGGAACGTAGTTTATCAATATTTGACATTTAATAATGAAATGAACACTTTAATCGCATTAATTATAGGTGTCGTAATAGGTTTATTAGCGCTTAAATTTGTAAAGTATATAGTTATTGTATCTACATCACTTATAGGTAGTCACATTATGATAAAAGGTTTAAATTTTTTACCACTTGAATTAGATAGTTCATTAGAATTAGCTATTTTAGTCTTTATTTTTGCTTTCAGTTTATATTATCAATTGAAAGATTGTAAAAAAATAGAAGTTTAAGTAGTTGACAATAAAAGTAAAGTATATTGTTTATGGAGGGATATTTATGTATAAACATATTGGTAAT
>JALELF010000001.1 GCA_022771715.1 Bacillota bacterium | reverse complement strand
ATATATATGATTTCTTTCTAATAAACCTTTATAATATTTCTTATTCCCTTCTATATTTATTATATTATTTCCTATTCTTAATACTATATCTGATATCATTCTTTTACTTCTTTTATTACTTATTCTATGTCTTGGACTTATTACTGTCATTTCCTTTAATACATAATCATAATCCATATTCATTATTTTACTTACTATATAAGATACATACTCTTTTAAATTATGATCTGTTAATATTCATACAATATAAAGTCTTGTATTAAAGGTATAACTTTTTCTTGTGTCTTATTCATTTTCACCTCCTTTTCTAGCCATCTACTTATATAATACAAAAATAATTATCAATTTCCTTCTTATTCTTTTAAAAAGTATAAAAAAATAGTATTTTATTATAAAAATACCATTTTACTATTTATAACTATCTTTCCTAAATCAAAATACATAACTATTAATATTTAAATTAGTAACCTATAACTCATATCTTATATTATTAATTCCCATATCAAAATACTTTTCTTTATAAGGTAAATCCTTCACCTTATAATTATATATTTTAGTTAAGCCATCCTCTTTTCTAATAGGAAATTCATTACCAAATCTATCAATTAAATATCCTTTATCATTACCAAATAATAAATCATACTTAATAGTCATAACTAACTCTCTTCCATAAACCATAATTTCCAAATTAGGATTACTATTGTATCTATTTCTATATGCTTCTATCAAATCCAAGATATCATCATCATTCATTTCAAGAGACAACGTAACACATTTAGCACCCATCAAATGTAAAAAATAAACAGAATAAGAATTAACAACATTCAAAGTATAATCAGTATAAAAATTTTTATATTTATTAACTCCACCTAATTCACTAACTAACAAATAATTATCATAATCCTTATGATTAATAATAACATTATTTAACTTTAATACTTTTCTAGTATAACTTATTTTATCATAAATATTTTCCTTCAAAATCAAATTATGACACTCAATATTTTTATAACTTTTAATATCATTAATCAAATAATTAACATTTCTTTCCTTCTTAAAATCCATTTTTTCAAAGCAATATTCACATCTTTTATAAGGAATCTCATAAAGTCTCTTATCATTTAGTTTATTAACTAAATCTCTTTTTAAATCATTTATAATCTTATTAGGCACAAATATATTATCAGAAACATTTAAATCAAAAGTATTAATAATATATACAGTATCACCTAATTTATTGATTCTATTAATAATATCATCCTTAGTAGTTACACTAGTTTTAGCTTCTTCAACAACATAATCAGATAAAACATCAACGACATTTTGACCATCAGATAAAGATAAATAAATTTTCTCATTATTTATAAAATTACCATTACAAGTTAACTTAACTTTTCTAGTTCTTTCCTTCATTTCCTTTTCTATTTCTAAATTTCTCATATAATTAGTTGTTCTAACTACTATAGAATCAATCTTAACTTTTTTATCCAAGTAAATTTCAACAATATCATTCTTATAAGCTTTATCTACATTTTTACCATTTACCTTCATATTAGTAATAGTTAACCCAATATCATCATTAATAAATCTAATACCATCCAATTTATTTAAATAATTAGATAATTTAATTTTAACAGCTCCATTATTACTGTATATAACCTTACCAATTTCCAAACCAACATGATTAGGCCTATAATTATTAATAACATCATTATCATTTAAAATATATCCTTTTGTAAAAGTACGATTAAATATTTCAAGTAAATCCATTTCATCTTTCTTTGAGATTTTGACATCTTTATATTTAATATAATTATCTATAGCTTTACGATATATCTTAGTTACTAAATAACTATACTCTGGCCTTTTAGTTCTACCTTCTATTTTCAAACTATCAATACCAGCATCTATTAATTTACCAATATCTTTTACAGTATTTAAATCTCTCATACTAAGAACATATTTGTCTTTATAAACTATCTTATCATTTATCTTTAAATCATATTTAAGTCTACAGCAACCAACACAAGAACCTCTATTACCACTTCTTCCCCCAATTAAACTACTCATTAAACATTGTCCTGAATAACTAACACACAAAGCTCCATGAACAAAAGTTTCAACATCAATTCCAATTTTTTTTATTTCTTTAACAAGTTCAAGTGGAGTTTCCCTAGCTAAAACAACTCTTTTAACTCCGATTTTCTTCATAAGTTTAGCGCTTTCGATATTATGAATATGCATTTGTGTAGATGCATGAATTTCCAAATTAGGAAATATACTTCTTATCAAATGTAACATTCCTATATCCTGAACTAATATTGCATCAACATTATTTTGGTGTAAAAAATCAAGATACTCTATAAAACTATCTACTTCTTTTTCATACACTAAAGTATTTACTGTAACATATACCTTTACACCATATAAATGGGCATACTTAATTGCCTCTACTAATTCTTCATTATTAAAATTAGTAGCGAAACTTCTCGCACTAAAACTTTTACCACCTAAATAAACCGCATCACAACCTGCTTCTATTACCGCTTTTAAACATTCAAATGACCCTGCTGGGGATAATAACTCTGGTTTCATCTAATCACCTGTAATGATTTTATATCTTTTTTTATATTTAGTCAATTATTAACTATCTTTCATCCAACAGCTTGTTTAAAGTAACAATCTTATATCCTTTACTTTGAATATAATTAACCATAACTGTAATTTCATTAAGCACACTATTATTTGCTTCTACTGATATAATAGAACCATTATTTAAACTTTTTTGAATATTAATAGCGGGATTTTCTTTTAAAACAATACCTGGTTTTATCGTGTAATTCTTATTTAAAGCACATATATCTAAATATTCTTTATTTTCTTCTTCTAAATAACAATAATTATTTTTTTGTTTTATTATTTTTTTTAAAATAGTATCCATCCATATATAAGTACTCGTACTATAATCATTATTTTCACTTAAATTTCCAATATTATGTCCCTCTTTTATTAGCTCTGTCAACAAATCATTGTTTCTTTCAAAAAATATGTTATTTACAAAAAAATTAAATCTAATATTTTTGTCGCGCGCTAACTTTCTAAGATGATCTATATCAGTATTTTCATTAATAAGTAAAATAATACTAACTTCTAATTCACTTTTTATACCACTTATTACATATTTATCATAATTGTTTTTAATTGACACTTTAGGACTAACATCTTTTAATACTAACATATTTTCATTATATTCATTGATTCTTTTCATTTTTTCATAACTAGAATTTATATCTACTATCTTGCCTATTTTACCAGGAATAATAGTATTACCATCTATTAATGCGTCTATCGCTTCAACATTTTTAGTTTTACTTTTTTCCTTTATTTCTTCCATTAAACTATCCATTTCTCTTACTACGTATCCGACTTTTTCTGTATAAAAAAAACTAAAACATATCAAAGTAGTAATTCCTAATAACTGAAAGAATTTTTTCAATTTATCACCCATTTAATTATATGTTATTTACTAGTTCTATTTCACATAATTATAAAAATATCATAAAATATTTTGAAAGGAGTCTTTTTATGAATAAACAATATAACTATATGCCTTATAATCAAGGATACGTAAAACCTAATGATGATAGATTTATTGGAGGCGGATTTGCATTTCCATTTTTACTAGGTGGAGTAACTGGTGCGGCAATTGCGCCAAACTTTTATAGACCACAATACAATAGACCAATATATCCACAACCATATTACCCATATCCACCATATGGATACTATAGATAATCTGACTTTCGTCAGATTTTTTCATATAAAAACCTATAAAGGTTTAATCTTTATAGGTTATTTTGCTTCTTCAGTTGCTCTTGTTTCTCTAATAACTGTTACTTTTATAGTACCAGGATATTGGAGATTTTCTTCTATTTTATTTTTAATATCACGAGCTATTTTATAACTAGTCAAATCATCAATTTCTTCTGGTTTAACAATTACTCTAAGTTCTCTACCAGCTTGAACAGCAAATGATTTTTCAATACCATCTATGCCATTAGCTATGGCTTCTAAATCTTGTAATCTTTTTACATAATTTTCCAATGAATCGTTTCGAGCTCCTGGTCTAGACGCACTTAACGCATCAGCAATCGCTACTATAACAGAAATAATACTTGTAGCATCAGTATTTCCATGATGTGATTCAATCGCATTAATAACAACATCATTTTCTTTAAATTTTTTAGCTAAAGCACTTCCTAACTCAACATGACTTCCTTCTACCTCATGATCTATAGCTTTTCCTATATCATGAAGTAAACCAGCTCTTTTAGCTAAATTAACATTTTCCCCCATTTCGGACGCTAATATTCCAGAAAGATGTGCAACTTCAATAGAATGACTTAATGCATTTTGACCATAGCTTGTTCTAAAATGAAGTTTCCCAACTAATTCTATAAGTTCTGGATCCATTTTAGTAATTCCTAACTCAAATAAAGCACCTTCGCCTAATTCTCTTATCTTTACTTGCATATCTTTAGATGTTTTATCGTAAAGTTCTTCTATTCTTGTCGGATGTATTCTTCCATCTTTAATTAACGTTTCAATTGTAACACGAGCTATTTCTCTTCTTAATGGATCAAAACTTGATAAGACAATAGCTTCTGGTGTATCATCTATTATTAAATCAACTCCAGTAACTGCTTCTATTGTTCTAATATTTCTTCCTTCTCTACCAATAATACGACCTTTCATTTCATCATTTGGTAAATTTACAACTGTTACTGTTTGTTCACCTGCTACATCTCCAGCATATCTTTGCATAGCTGTAATAAGCATATTTTTAGCCTTTTTATCAGCTTCAAGTTTAGCTTCAGCCTCTTTATCTTTTATTAAAGCAGCTATTTCTAAACTCATCATTTCTTCTACTTTCTTTAATACTAATTCTCTTGCCTGATTTTTAGAATATCCAGCAATACGTTCTAATAATTCTACTTGTTCTTTTTTTATTTCTTCCACTTTGTTCTGTTCTTCTTGAATATTTTTTTGTTTGTTAATTAAATTATTTTCTTTTTCTTCTAGCATTTGTTCTCGATTTTGAAGAGTTTGATCCCTTCTATCTATATTGTTTTCTCTAACTAAAAGTCTATCTTCTGATTCTTTTATCTCTTGTTTTTTTTCTTTTATTTCTTTATCAGTTTCTATTTTTAATCTATGTGCTTCTTCTTTAGCATCTAATAAATAATCTCTTTTTATTTTATCCGCATCTTTACGTGCTTTTTCAAGTAATGCTTCTGTTTTCTTAGCAACATTTATACCTTTAATATAATTAATAACAAACATTAATATAATGCCTATAAAAAGTCCAACAAGGACCAACAAAATGGAGAGAATAACATTATTCATATTTACCTCCCACTTTAAGTGTACTTATCACTCTATTACCATTTTATTATTTTTATAGGAATTAGTCAAGATAAAACTATTTTATGGTATTTGATGATTGTTTACATATTCTAATATTTTATCATTACAAATAGGTAAAGGATGAATACCATCACTCTCATATAAATAGCCTTTAATCGCACTACCATTTTCATTTTTTAACACTTCTGCTGTATTTAAAAAGTAAATATTTTGTCTTTCAGCCATTTGTGCTAATAAATAATTAATGTTATTTATCTTAGTATTATTGATTGAATTAGTTCTTAAATCCCATCTATCATCTACTGGAAAAATAGATTCAACTATTA
>JALELF010000073.1 GCA_022771715.1 Bacillota bacterium | reverse complement strand
TTTTATCAAGCATTTTTATTACTTTGTTATCCTTTTTTTAATTATTTTTAACTAAACTATTGTCAATCTTTAAATTATATGTTATTATTAATATGTTGTGGCGACGTAGCTCAGCTGGCTAGAGCACTCGGTTCATACCCGATAGGTCGAGAGTTCGAATCTCCCCGTCGCTACCATTAAGAAATTCGTTCGAGTTTTTCGAACTTTATAAACACTAATTAAAAATCATTAGTGTTTTTTTGTTTATAAAAATAACAGTAAAAATATATAAAATATGTTATAATACCGTATATAGGAGGTTTTATATGACAATTTATGAAACAGAAAGATTTTATGAACAAGATAATAAAAAATATGAAATAGAAAAAAATAAAGATTTTTTAAACTGGTATAAAGATATTATTTCTAAAGGATACCATCCTTTTATGAAAACTAATGAGTTGCAGCAATTAATTGATAATATAGTTAATTGGTATGAATTAAAATATCCTGAAAAAGAATTAGAATATTTTGAAGGAATTTCTCATACAAAATTTAAAGATATTAAAAGTATTTCAAATGTAATGACTTTAAGACAATTACTATTTAGACTTTCAAATAAACAAAACTTTTTAATGGAATGTGGATATAGAGCAAAAGGCGGTAAACAGTATCCTTACATATGCATACATATTAGCAAAAAGAATATAAATAAAAATGATTTTAATGAAATTCCATATTATATAATTGAAGCTAATTGTATAAATGGTAAAGTTCTAAATGCTTATGAATTAGATGAATATCTAAATAGTAAAAAAAATTTTGATCTAAATAAATTATTATCTAGATTAAATAAATATTCTGATAAATTAGATTTAACTGAATTAAAAGAAAGTATATTTGACTATAAATGTGATAATGAGTTAAGAAACAAAGTGTTACAACTAGCTGCTTTAAAATTACTATATTCTAAAAATACTATTCCAAATAGAGGATATGAAAGAGCAAAAAGATTTATAAATGAATTTAATAAAAATTTAAGTCTTACATTATCTATAGAAGAAATTGATGAAATAATTCAAAGAGATTATAATAATGAAGATAGTGAAGACAAAAAAACAAGTAATCAAAAGAAATTAATAAAAAATTTTTAATGAAAATAAATAATAAGAGCTGGTGTAAGGTATGCCGTGCTCTTTTTGCATAAAAAAAGCCACAAAAGTGACTTTATTTTAAAACCAATTTTTTCTGATTTTCTTTATAATTTTTTACAGTATTATATAAAAGCATAGTAACAGTCATAGGTCCTACTCCACCAGGAACAGGCGTAATAGTTGCAATATCTTTAACATTTTCAAGATCAACATCGCCATATATTTTATCATCAACTCTATTTATTCCAACATCAATAATAACACTATTTTCTTTTACCATATCTTTAGTTATTAAATGCTTTTTGCCAACAGCTACCACTAATATATCAGCATTTTTAGTAAAATAACTTAAATTACTAGTTTTAGAGTGACAAACAGTTACTGTCGCATTTTCCTTTAAAAATAGCATGCTTAATGGTTTACCAACTAATATACTTCTACCAATAATAACAACATTTTTAGAAGCAATATCTATATTATAGAATTTAAGAAGTTCTATAATACCTGCTGGAGTACAAGAAACCATGCCATCTTCACCATTCAATAATTTACCACTATTTACATAAGTTAATCCATCTACATCTTTACTTGGATTAATAGTATTAATTATTTTCTTATAATCATACTTATCAGGAATAGGCATCTGCACTAAAATACCATTTATAGTCTCATCTTCATTTAATTCTTTTATTTTGTTTATTATTTCATCTTCAGTTGATTCGACACCAAATCTAACACAATCAAAATCAATACCAACACTATTAGCAGCCTTACCTTTATTTCTAATATATATTTCACTAGCAGCATTTTCACCAATTTGAATATCAATTATTTTAGGTCTACTTGGAAAAGCAACTACCTCATTTTTTAATGCTTCTTTTAGTTTAGAACTACACATTTTTCCATCTAAAATCATTAAATCACATCCTTATATAATGGGTATTTATCTGTTATATTTTTTACTCTAATTTTAAGCTCATTTAAAATATTTTCATCATCTTTATTTTTTAAAGCTAAGCTTATTATCTTACCAATTTCTTTAAAGTCATCTTTATTTAAACCTCTGGTTGTCATAGCAGCACTACCAAGTCTTATTCCACTTGTTACATTAGGTTTTAAAGTATCATATGGTATCATATTTTTATTACAAGTTATATTTATACTATCTAATATAGTTTCTGCTTCTTTTCCAGTAATATCTAGACTAGATTTAACATCAACCATAAGTAAATGATTGTCAGTTCCATCAGACACAATTCTAAAACCTTCACTCTTTAAACTGTCAGATAAAGCTTTAGCATTTTCAATAACATTTTTAATATAATCTTTGAATTCTGGTTGTAATGCTTCATAAAAACATTCTGCTTTGCCTGCTATAACATGCATTAAAGGTCCACCTTGTATACCTGGAAAAATTGTCTTATCGATTTTCTTAGCAATTTCCTCATTATTAGTTAAAATTAATCCCCCTCTAGGCCCTCTTAAAGTCTTATGAGTAGTAGATGTTACAACATCAGCATACTCCATTGGATTAGGGTGCATCCCTGCAGCAACAAGACCAGCAATATGAGCCATGTCAACCATTAAATAAGCCCCACTAGCATCAGCTGCTTCTCTAAATTTCTTAAAATCAATAATTCTAGGATAAGCACTAGCGCCAGCAATAATCATCTTAGGCTTTTCTTTTCTTACTATTTCAATTAATTCATCATAATTTATAGTTTCATTTACAGGATTAACATCATAAGATATAATTTCATAATCCATTCCACTAAAATTAATACTATGTCCATGTGTAAGGTGCCCACCATGACTTAAATTCATCCCTAAAACCTTATCACCATGATTTAATAAAGCTCTATATACAGCCATATTAGCTGAGCTTCCTGAATGTGGTTGTACATTAGCAAATTTAGCATTAAATAACTTCTTAGCATTTTCTATTGCTTCGGTTTCAACAACATCAACATATTTACACCCGCCATAATATCTCTTATTAGGATATCCTTCTGCATATTTATTAGTTAAAATACTTCCTTGTGCCTTTAAGACATCATTAGACACAAAATTTTCAGAAGCAATTAATTCTATATTATTTCTTTGTCTATTTAATTCATCTTTAATAGCTGTTTCTATAATTTTATCCATACTATCACCCTTTCACATATATTATACAATATAAATTGCTTTTTTTTAATACAAATATAGAAAAAGACTATAAATTATCAATATAGTCTTCAACCATTTTAACAAATTTCTTATTATTACTTTTATACTTATTTGGTTTAAAAGTTTTTGCTTCTTCTAAGACCTTAGGTAAGTCATTAAAATCATCCAATCTAAGGATATAACCTTTTTTGTAAAGTTCATTTAAAATTTGTAACTGATGGTTATTAGTATGTTCTCCATACTCTTTTAAACGTGCTGCCGCAATTACTTTTTTATTTTTATTTAATCCTGTTAATATTGAGCCAACACCAGCATGTGTTATTATTAAATCAGCTCTTCCTATGATATTTTCATATTCTTCTTTAGGAATTAACTCAAATGTTTTAATATTTTTAGATTTATATTTTGTAAAACCTATTTGTGCTATAACTTCTTCTTTTATATAACCATCATTTATAGCTTTATCAACTGCTTCTAATAATCTATTAAAAGGTTTATCTTGCGTTCCAAGTAATATAAGTATCAATATAACCACCCACCATATTTAGCTTTAGGATAAAGCTTTAACATGCTTTCCCACTGTACAATAAATAAATCAGAAAAATAATAAATAATTCTTCCTGTCACTGTTTTCGTTTCTATATTTGCCATAGTTTCTATATATATAATTTTACTACCAAATAACTTTCCAATACAACACATAGGCCCTGCTGTATGAGTACCAGTTGTAATTATAACATTTGGTCTTACTTTTAAATAAATAAATAAACTGATAAAGCAATTCAAAAATAGTTTAAATGGGTAAATAAGAAAGTGGTCTTTTGTTCCATAAATTAAATAACTAACTCTATTCGGATATTTATCTTTTAAATACAAATTATCGCTAGTTTTTTCAGTAACTATATAATAGTTATATTTGTTAAACATCTTCTTTAACTGTAACAGTTCATTTAAATGACCACCAGTACTAGAAATAAACATGACCTTTTTCATTTTACCACCCATATTAATTATAACATTTTTAATCTAATATTTAAATAGATTTATGCTTTATTTTATAAATTATTAAAGCTAATGACTTATTAAATAATATTAAATATATTCCTTTAGTAGACCTATAAAACAATTTATTTTTTCTATAATTAGGAAAATTATCATTTACATTTTCTATAGCCATATTTAAGGCTTTCTTAAATTCAGCTATAGGTAATTCCATTACTCTTTTAACAAAAGTAGCATATATATACCTTACATAGCAATACTCTAGTATATCTTTATTTTCTATAAATGTATTATTTTTTTTATGATATTCAATAACGCCATTCATATTACTAATATAGTCATATATTTTATTATTAACTTTTGATGTAATTGCGCCACTTCTTTGAACATAATAGTATAAAGGTTCTTTAACAACACCTATTTTATTAAATTTAATAAACATTTTATGAAGTATTTCAACATCTTCAAACCAAACATTTTCTTTAAACTTTATTTCATTGAATAATTCTTTTTTATATAGTTTATTCCAAACTGTAGGATAAATATTAAGCATTGCCTCTTGTATTTCTTTTTTATTTTTCAAATCATTTTTAACATTAGAACTTGTGTAAACTAATTTTTCATCATAAACTCTATATAAATCACAAAGCGCCACATCATAGTCATCACTAATAATTTTATTATAAAGTCGTTCATACATAGTTTTGTCAATATAATCATCACTATCTACAAAACCAATATATTTGCAGCTAGCTTTACTTATCCCATAATTTCTAGCACTAGATAACCCACCATTCTCTTTTTTGTAATATTTAATATTATTATATTTTTTTAAAAATTTGTTTATTATTTTTTCAGAATTATCTTTAGTACCATCATTAACAATAATTATTTCAATATCCTTAAGTGTTTGATTAACTAAACTATTCAAACATTTTCCCAAATATTCTTCTACATTATAAACAGGAACAATAACACTAATTTTCATAGAATAATCACCTATCTCACAAGGTTAGTATACCATATTGCAAATTACTAAGTAAATATAATTTTAATTTTAAATTTATAAATAATAGACTTTACTATATAATTTTGATAAAATGTATTAGGAAATACTAAATTTCCAAGATATGGAGGTAATTATGGAAAATATAGGAACAGTTGTTAGAGGAATTAAAACTCCTATTATCAAGGAAGGAGATAATTTAGAAGATGTTGTTGTTAATTCATTAATGAACGCTAGTAAAGAAGCTAATTTTAGTTTTAATGATAAAGATGTCGTTGCTATTACTGAAGCAGTAGTAAGTATTAGCGATGGTAATTATGCATCTATCGATGATATTGTAGTTGATGTTAAACAGAAATTAAATACTAATCATATTGGTATAGTCTTCCCTATTTTAAGCAGAAATAGATTTGCTCTTTGCTTAAAAGCTTTTGCGCGAAGTATGGATGAAATAACTATGGTTTTAAGTTATCCATCTGATGAAGTTGGAAATGACATCATGGATAAAGAAAAATTAGAAACTTTTAACATTAATCCTTATTCAGATGTTTTAAATGAAGAAGAATATAGAGAGAAATTTGGAGACTTTCGCCATGTATTTACAGGCGTAAATATGGTTGATTTCTACAAAGAAGTTGCTACAAATGAAAATTGCAAAATTAATTTTGTCTTTTCAAATAAACCTGAAGAAGTATTAAAATATACAAAGTATGTAATAGCGGCTGACATTCACACAAGAGAGAAAACTAAAAAAAGATTATTAGATTTTGGTGCTAGTAAAGTATTAGGGCTTGATGATATTATGACTTCTAGTATAAACGGTAGTGGTTATAATGAAAAATATGGATTGCTTGGTTCTAATAGAGCTACTGAAGAAAAGTTAAAACTATTCCCAAGAAATGGTCAAGATTTAGTCTTAAATATTCAAAGAAAATTAAAAGAACTTACTGGCAAAACAATAGAAGTAATGGTTTATGGGGATGGTGCTTTTAAAGACCCAGTAGGACATATTTGGGAATTAGCAGATCCAGTTGTTAGCCCATTTCATACTGATGGATTAAATGGTAGTCCAAATGAATTAAAATTAAAATATTTATCTGATAATAAATTTGCTAATTTGAATGGTGAAGAGTTAGCTAAAGCTATCAAAGAAGAAATAATTAATAAAGATAAAAACTTAAAAGGAAAAATTGAAACACAAGGTACTACACCAAGAAGATATACCGACCTATTAGGTTCACTATGCGACTTAACAAGTGGATCAGGTGATAAGGGTACACCAGTTGTTTTAGTTCAAAACTATTTTACTAATTATGCTGACTAAAAAAATGCACAAAAGTGCATTTTTATTTAACTCCTTCAACTAAATAAATAAGAACAGTAGAATTAGCATTACTACAAGCAAATCCATTATATTCATGACTTAAATAAGCTAATTTCTTTATTCTTTCACTGTAATTGCTAATAATATAAGCATAATTACTAATAGTATCAATTCCTTTAGTCTTAAATTCGTCAACACCTTTATCTAATTCATCAAGACCATTTGATAAATCACTACTACCTTCATACAATAAATTAATACCACTTTCAAGAGATAATATTCCTTCTTTTAAATCATTACTACCTTTACTTAAACCACTTAAGCCTTTTCCTAATTCAGTAACAATACCATTTATTTTAGCACTAGTATTACTTGCTTCAGTGATAAAACCATCCATAGCTAAATTATTCATACTAATTAATTCAATCATATTAGTATTATTAATATAATTATCACGCAAAGTCTTTATACCATTTGCGCTTTCTAAATCAATTAAACCATTACTAATCATTGTATTAATCAATTCATCACTTAATTTATCTAAAGCATACTCTTTACTTATGGGAATACCATTATAAATAGTTAAAATAGTCTTATTTGCTCCAGTTAATTTATCAATAACTAAATTATTTTTGCTTTTAAGAACATCTATTTTTGAAGTATCCATAGAAGTATCAACACTATTAATACTACTTATAATATCATTAATACCTTGATTAATTCTACTTGCTCCATCTTCCAAATCTTTCATTTGACCTAATATATAATTAAGATTGTTAGCTATTTCAGTAGACCCATTTTTTATATTTTTAACACCTGAACTAATAGAGTTAATACCACTATTTAAATCATTTGCCTTATACAAAATACCATCAAGTTTATCAAATATTTTTAAATCATCTTGTTCTAATAACTTGGGTGTCGCCACTAAATAAATATCATTTAATGAGAATTTATCAGTTTTATAACTAATAGTTATTTTATTTAAATCTTTAAAACTATCTATATTAGTACTTTCATACAAACCAGGACTAGCTAATCCAACTAATATACTTCTACTTCCAGTATCAACTACTTTACCATTAGTAATAGTAATCCCACTATTATTCTTATTGTTCAAAATAGTTCCAACACTTACCACAAATGGTGTATATAAAGTTTCATAACTACCATTAACCAACACAGTTTCACTAACATTATTAGTAAATAGTATTTCAATAGAAACATCACCACTCTTACCTAAAATATCATCTATTTTAGATTCTTTTCCATCTAAATAATAAGTTATTTGAGTAGTAATTGGTAAATCCTTATTAGTAATACCTTGATAAAATATATCTTTTCCATTATTTTCCCAAGTAAGTTTACCATCAGTTACATAATACTTTTCTTCACCATTTATATTTAAAATATTTAGTAAATCAGAATTATCATTTATTTCATCTTTGTTTTTAACAAATAAATGATTATTAACTATAGTATTATTATTATTAACACCATAATAATTCATTTTAGAAAAAACAGTTTCATTTTTTATTTGAGCATTTACATTGTTAGGTAATAACATAAAACAAAAACCTAACACTAAAAATTTATTTATTTTTTTCATATAGTTTCACTCCTTTTAACAACAATTTTATCAGCAACAATCAAAATAGCCGGTAAAATGAAAATAACAACTAACATACTTATAATAGAGCCACGTGCTAATAATTCACAAATAGAAGATATCATATCAATCTTTGAATAAACAAATACACCAAATGTAGCTGCAAAAAGACTTAATGATGAAGTAATAATTGCAGGTACTGTCGAAGCAAGAGTATTTTTAATAGCTTTTTCTTTACTTAAACTTTTTCTTTCTGCTAAATATTTAGTAGACATCAATATTGCATAATCAATAGTAGCACCCAACTGAATAGTACCAATTACAATAGATGCAATGAAAGGTAAAGTTGTATTAGTATAATAAGATATACCCATATTAGTAAATATCGCAAACTCTATTATAGAAATAAGTATAATTGGTAAACTAACTGATTTCAAAACAAATAGCATAATTATAAATATAACAATAATAGAAGCGTAGTTTACCATTTTAAAATCATGATCAGCTATATCAATTAAATCTTTAGTCAAAGCTCCTTCACCAGCAAGAATAGAATTTTCATCATACTCTTTTATAATATTATTAACTAAAGATATTTGATTATTAAGTTCTGTACTCGCTACTGAATAGTTAGAATTTAAAATGATAAGTTGATATTTATCATTTTTAAATATCTTTAAAATATCTTCACTTATCATACTTTCTGGTATACCTAAATCAGTAATAGAAAGTGGTGCTAAAACCCAATCAATTCCATCAACATTTTTAAGTCTATCAACTAATTCTTCTAGTTTATTACCACGTATACTATTATCAATTAAAATGATTTCAGGTGACGTAATATTAAACTTTTCACTTAATTTTGAATTAGCGATACTACTTGGTAAATTATCAGGTAAAGATTCATCCAATTTATAATATACATTTACTTTATTATTTCCATATATAGCAGGAATTAATAAAATAACAAATATAATTAAAATTAATTTATAATGTTTTATTGTAAATTTTTGTATACTTGTAAACTTAGGAAAAATATTTTTGTGTTTTGTCTTTTCGATTTGCTTATCAAATGTTAATAATAAAGCTGGAAATAGTGTCATAACACAAATAAGACCAAATAAAACACCTTTTGCCATAACAATTCCAATATCAGTTCCTAATGACAAATCCATCATACAAAGAGCTAAAAAGCCTGCAATAGTTGTAAGAGAACTACCAATTACAGAATTAAAAGTTTCCTTTATAGCTATTTTCATAGCTTCTGATTTATTTGAATATTCTTTTTTACTTTCTTCATATTTATGATACAAAAATATAGAGAAATCAGTTGTTACACCCAATTGCAATACTGCACTTATTGCTTTAGTAATATAAGAAATATTTCCTAAGAATATATTACTTCCCATATTGTACAAAATAGCAACACCTATATTTAAAAGAAGTAATACTGGTATTATATAAGAATCTGTCGCAAATAAAAGAACTATTAAACATAAACTAACAGCAATTACTATATAAACAAGTACCTCTTGATTAGATAGTTCCATTGTATCTAAAACCATCGAAGTCATGCCACTAACTCTTTCAGCATCAACTATACTTCTTAACTCTTTAACAGCGTTTATCGTTCTTTCATCAGATGTACCACTGTCAAAAATAACAAGAATTAAAGTTTCACCTTCTTTATATAATTTATCTTTAATTTTTTCTGGAATCATTTCTATAGGGATAGTAACATCAATTAAGTCAACAGCACTCATTACTTTAGTTACTCCATCTATATCTTTTATTTTATCTTCCAATTTCAAAATATCATAATTTGACATTTTACCAGTTGTTACAAAAGAAAAAGCACCAACTTGAAAATCATCAGTTAAAATATTTTGTCCCTTGATTGTTTCAATATCTTCTGGTAAATATACTAAAATGTCATAATTTATTTTTGTATTAACATATCCTACTACTGAAACTAAGCAAAGTAAAAATGATACTAATACAATTAATTTACTTTTTGAAACAATAAAGTCTGTAAATTTTTTCATTATTTCATCTCCAATCAATAGACATTTTATTACTTTGGTAAAAAAAGTACACACTATTTTAAAAAATATAGTTTGATATCCAACATTTTTCTTAAAATGTATCAATATTTTATAAACTTTTGTTTATTATCTATACATTTGTAAATAAAAATTATATGATATTATTGGTGATTTGAAATGGGAAAAACTGACTTAAGAGTTATTAAAACTGAAAAAATACTTAATGAAACATTATTAGAAATTTTAAAAGAAAAATCATTTGAAGAAGTTAAAGTATCTGATATATGTGATAAAGCTTTAATAAATCGTTCAACTTTTTATTCACACTTTACTGATAAATACGATTTACTTAATAGTTTGATAAAAAACATGAAAAATAATTTAATAGAAGAACTTCATAAAAATAAGAATGTTTCTAATTCAAAAGAATATTATATTGAATTAATAAGTATTCTTTTAAATCATTTAGAAGAAAAGCAAGAATTATATACTAACATCATGATTAATAATCAATATAGTATTGCGATTAATATGGTTTATAATGCTTTAACAGAAGATATTACTAAAAGAATAGAAGAAGATAAGCCTAGTGATATACCTAGTCGAATTATATCTAGCTTCTATATTGGTGCCATATTTTGTACTGTTATTGAATGGTTAAGGGATAAAGGAAAATATACTAAAGAAGATATTATTAAATATTTGAGTAAATTAATTAATGATAATTTAAAATAATTATATATTTAATTTCTGATATATGATAAAATTATATTGGAGGTAAGATATGAAAAAGAAGTTTTTGTTTATTTTAGTTGTTTTGTTAATCGTTACTGGATGTGGTAGTAAAAAAGAAAATGATACTAATACCAATGAGGAAGTAAAAGAGCCACCTAAAAACGAAGAAAAAGTAAAATATATAGTTGATCCAAATAGTAAAACAAGACCGTTTGCAATTATGATTAATTGCCATAACGGTGCTCTTCCTCAAGCAGGTTTACAAGATGCTTATGTAGTTTATGAACTAATGGTTGAAGGTGGCATAACTAGAATGATGGCTTTATTTAAAGACATCGATAGTGATAAAATAGGTTCTATTAGAAGTGCTAGAATGCAGTATTTAGACTATGCTTTAGAAAATAATGCTATTTATATTCATGCTGGAGGAGCTCCTGATGCCTTAGCTAATATTCCTGCCCTTGGCATTAATGATATTGATGTTGACGGCGTTTATGGTAACAGAGATACTTCTTTAAACAGAAGTTGGGAACATACTTTATTTGCAAATACAAACACATTAAAACAAGCAATGAGTGATAAAGGTATTGCTAGTGAAAGTGATACTCCAAATATTTTAAAATACTCACCTACTAGTTTTGATTTTAGTAAAT
>JALELF010000024.1 GCA_022771715.1 Bacillota bacterium | reverse complement strand
ATGAAATGCCTAGTCATAATCATAATTTAGGCGGTCACACTTTTTTATGGGGTGAAAACGTGGGAACTGTAAATATCAAAAATGCGAATGCAGAAGCAGGCGCTACTTCTCAAAATAGATTATATACGTATCAAAATCAATATGGATGGGCCAATACTCTTGTTAATGGTGGTTCACAACCTCATAATAATTTACAACCTTACATAACAGTATATATGTGGAAAAGAACTTCATAATTATATTGACTAAAAAAAATAAATGTGATATATTTTAAACATATTAATTTAACTATGAAAAGCCTTAACTAGTTGTTAAATAGGTAATTAGAAAGTTAGTGGTTGCTGAAAACTAACCAAAGTTTAATAATGAAATACAAGTTTGGAGTTAAAACGGATTTTCACGTTAAGAAAAAAGAGATAACATTATAAAATAAGGTGGTACCGCGGACTTCTGCCCTTATATTATAATGTTTTATTTTGGAGGTAATTATGGATTTAAATAGATATATAGATTATACAAACTTAAAGGTAGATGCTACACTTAAAGATATTGAGGCTTTATGTAATACAGCTATAAAATATAGTTTTCAAAGCGTTTGCGTTTCACCTTATTATGTAAGACTTGCTAAAGAACTTTTAAAAGATACCAATGTTTTAGTAACAACAGTAGTAGGCTTTCCACTAGGATATAATACAACTAGTACAAAAGCGTATGAAGCTATAGAAGCAGTTAATAATGGAGCTGACGAAATAGACTTTGTTATAAATATTCAAGCATTAAAAAATAAAGACTATGAATATATAAAAAACGAAATAGAAGAAATAAGAGATTCAATTGATGGAAAAACTTTGAAAGTTATTATTGAAACTTGTTATTTAAGTGAACAAGAAATAATTAAAATGACTGAAATATGTAATGAAACATTTGTAAATTTTATTAAAACTTCTACTGGTTTTGGTTCTAGAGGTTGCTCTTTAGAGGATATTGACATAATAAATAAACACAAAAATGAAATTTTAGAAATAAAAGCAAGTGGTGGCATAAGAGATTTTGACTTTGCTTGTAAATTAATAGAAAAAGGTGTTACTCGCTTAGGAGTGTCTAACATAGATAGTTTAAAAGGAGAAAAATAGTATGAAATTATATGAAGAATTAGTATGGCGTGGACTAATAAAAGATATTAGTTCAGAAGAATTAGAGAATAAATTAAATAATGAAAAAATAACATTTTATTGGGGAACAGATCCTACTGCAGATTCACTTCATTTAGGACATTATTCTTCACTTATTACAGCTAAAAGACTTGCCTTAGCTGGACATAAACCTATTCTTTTAGTAGGAGGAGCTACTGGTCTTATTGGTGATCCTAGACCAACTAGTGAAAGAGAAATAATAAAAAAAGAAACAGTTTTAAAAAATATTGAAGGAATAAAAAATCAAGTAGATAAAATATTTGAAGGAAAAGCCGAAATCGTTAACAACTATGAATGGATGAAAGACTATAGCTTTTTAGATTTTCTAAGAGATATAGGAAAATATATAAATGTAAATTATATGCTTGATAAAGATATAATAAGTAGAAGACTTGAAACGGGTATAACTTTTGCTGAATTTGCTTATACTTTAATTCAAGGATATGATTTTCTTCACTTATTTAGAGAAAAAAATTGTGTACTACAAGCTGAAGGTTCTGATCAATGGGGAAACATTACAACAGGTTTAGAATTAATAAAAAAAATAGAAGGTAAAGAAGCATATGGATTTACAATGCCATTAGTATTAGATAAATATGGTAATAAGTTTGGTAAATCAGCCGGTAATGCTTTATGGTTAGATAAAAATAAAACATCTTCTTATGAGTTATATCAATATTTAATTAATGTAGATGATTCTATGGTAATAGCTTATCTAAAAATATTTACATTCCTTACAAGAGAAGAAATAGAAGCATTAGAAGAATCAAATGTAAAAGAACCACATTTAAGACTTGCTCATCAAGCTTTAGCTAAAGCTATTATCACTGATTTACATGGTGAAGCAGAATATGAAAAAGCTCTAAAAATTAGTCAAAGTTTATTTTCTGGAAACATTAAAGATTTAAATTTAGAAGAAATAATGGAGGGTTTAAAAGATATACCACATTTTAATTTAGAATTAAATGTTTCATTAATTGATTTATTAGTTAATAATAGTATAATGAATAGTAGAAGAGAAGCTAGAGAATTTTTAACTAGTAATGCTTTAAGTATTAATGGTGAAATAGTTAATGATGAAAATTTAATTATTAATGATGATTTATTGATAGATGGTAAGGTATTAATAATAAGAAAAGGTAAAAAGAAATATTATATGGGTTTAAAATAAGATTAAAAGTCTTATTTTTTTACTAAGTTTAAATTCTTGATTTTAGTAAAAAATTAATATATACTTATAAAGGTGATTTTGATGGAAAGACTACAAAAAGTGATTGCGGCATCTGGCTATACGTCTAGAAGAAAAGCTGAAGAATTGATATTAAATGGTAAAGTAACTGTTAATGGTAAAAAAGTTTATGAATTAGGAACAAAAGTAGATACTAAAGATGAAATAAAAATAGACGGAAATGTTATATCAAGAGAAGATAAAGAGTATTATTTGTTATATAAACCAAGAGGTGTTATTACATCAACTAGTGATGACAAAGCAAGAAAAACAGTAACAGATTTAATTAATACTAAAAAAAGAATATATCCAGTTGGAAGACTTGATTATGATACAACAGGAGTACTTTTACTTACTAATGATGGAGAATTTACTAATATAATAACTCATCCATCAAAAAAAATAGATAAAGTATATGTAGCTAAAGTAAAAGGCATTGTTAATTATATGGATATAAAAAAACTATGTAATGGTGTTTACATAGACGGTGTAAAAACAAGTAAAGCAAAAGCTAAAATAAAAAAATATGATAAAGAAAAACAAACAACAATAGTAGAACTTATAATTCATGAAGGTAAAAACCATCAAGTAAAGAAAATGTTTGAATCACTTGGTTATGAAGTTGTAAAACTAAAAAGAGAAAAAGTAGCATTTTTTGATTTAAAAGGATTAAAACCTGGAGAGTATAGAAGTTTAACACCAAAAGAAGTAAAAATAATATATGGAGAATACAAAAACGACTAAATTAGTCGTTTTTAATAGCGCTTGTAGGACAAGAGTCAATAGCTGTTTCAATGTCTTCTTTATTACTTTCTAAATCAGCATCACTTTTAACACAAGCAAGTCCATCATCGTCAATATCAAAAACATTTTCACAAATTCCTACACATGTTCCACAACCGATGCAGGCATCTTTATTAATTTTAATTTCCATATTAAGCCTCCTTTAACATTTATATACACATTATAGATAAAAATAAATAAAAAAGCAATAAAAACAGTTTAAAAAAATGTCAAATTATGATATTATGTATTTAGTGTAGGTGGTGACATTATGCCAAGTAGAATGAGTAGATATTATGGATCTAGAACTCCTAATAGTAGAAGTGAAAGAAATGCAGAACTATATAAATCTCTATATCAAACCGCAACTGATTATAGTAATGTATCTATGGTAGCAACCCTAGAACATCCAAATGAAATAGAAATAGATAAAATAAAACAGCTAATTAAAGATAGAGAGACTTATCAAAAGCAAAAAGAAGTAAGTAGCTTATATAAAAAGCAAGAACTAAAAGAAAAAACAGTTCCTGTTGTAGAAGAAGTAGATAAAAGTTATGATATAAGAGATGTTTTAAATAAAGCTAAAGAAGAAAGAAAAAATGAAGATAATTCTTATAAAAAAAATCAGTATGATTATTTATTAAATTCCAAGGCATACACTAAGAAAGAACCACCTAAAGAAGATGTTAAAGAAGAATTAAAAGATATTATAAATACAATTACAAATAATGCTGAATTAAATAGTTTATCGACTAAAGATTTGAGTTTAGACTTATTAGGTGATTTAAAATCAAATACAATAATAGGTAAAGAAAGTACAGCTATAAAAAAAATAATAGAAGATGAAAAGCTAAAAGAAAAAGATGAAGATAAAGTAGAAGTAGATAAATCTTTTTATACTAAAAGTTTAGGATTTTCTGATAAAGATTTTGAAGATGATAGTTTTGTTGATGTAAAAAAAGCAAAAGGTAGTACTTTTATTAAAGTACTTCTTGGAGTTCTTTTACTAATAATTACTGTTATAACAATATATGTAGTTTATATAAATGTTAAAAGTATATAAAACGCTATTATTATCATAATAAAGTAGGTGATATTTTGGACTTTCGTGATATAAGTGAGTTTATTAAAGACTCTGCTAAATATATTTTGGTTATTGTTTTAGTATTAGTAATAGTTATATATGTGGCTAGTTTACAACAAGTAGTAGGTCCATCTATGTCAAAAACTTTAAATAATAAAGATATTATTTTGATTGACAAACTATCTTATAGATTTAGTGAGCCAAAAAGATTTGATGTTATTTCTTTTGAATATGCTGAAACTAAATATTTGATTAAAAGAATTATTGGTATGCCAGGAGAACACATTAAATATGTAGATAATGTTTTATATGTTAATGATGTAGAATATGGTGATAAAAATGGTTTAAATGAAATAACAGATGATTTTGATATTAAAAAATTAGGATTTGATGTTATACCTGATGATATGTATTTAGTAATAGGCGATAATAGAACTAATTCATTAGATGGAAGAAGTAAAAAAGTAGGACTTATTAAAAAAGAGGATATTATTGGAAAAGCTATAGTCAGAATTTGGCCATTAAATGGCATTAAAGTTATTAAATAGATAACATAAATGTAAAAAGTAAATTAATTGATTTATAAAAAAATATGTAATTTGTTAAGATAAATTATAAAATTCATATTTTTTTTTAGAAAATATCAATATAAATTTGCTTTTTTTTAATTGATATGATATACTTTTGTCGTAATTCCATATTTTGCGCATTTTTTGTCTTATTTTAGTATATTTTTATAGCACTTTTTATACTTAATAGGGCAATATGGCGAAGTAAAAGAATACAATTTTTTTAGAAGGGGAGAGGAATATAAAATATGAGTAAAAAGAAAATTTTTGCGATTATCATATTCATCGTGTTTGGTCTATTTATGTTCTCTTTTGCAAACCCAATTGAAATAGACAATCCATATGGGCAAGTAGAAGTAGACAAAACAAAATTAAAAGATGCGATAGATCGTGGAACTGCACTTATTGAAAAACATGGTACTGGTTCTGATGTACTAAAAGAATTAGATGAGGCAGTTAAAGATGGTAAAGATGTTTATGATGATGAATCAACTCAAGATGAAGTAGACGATGCTACTAAGAGAATTGAAGATGCAATCAAAAACTTAGAAGATGACATCATGAATAGAGCTAACATAAGTTTATATCCTAATACATTAGCGCCATCAACTTTTGTTAATTTAATTACAACTGTAACAATTGATGACAATCAATATATTGATAGTGTTAAATTTGTAGTAGGAACTAATTGTTATGCTAATGGTACAAATTTAGTATTGGATGCCAATAACCAAGCAGTAACTAGAGTAACTGCTAATAGTACATATACAAGTTGTTTATTCTTAACTAATGGTACTGTTAAACAAGCAAGCCAAACTATTGGAAATATTAATGCTGAAGTGCCTGATACAGAAGCACCAGTTATTAGTTTAAATGGTAAAGAGTTAATTAAGATTGTTTTAGGTAAAACAACTTATGAAGATGAACTAGCTAGGGTTATTGATAACGTTGATCCAGAAAGAGAAATCGCTGGTGAACTAGTTGGTAAGGTAGATGAAATAGGTTCATATGAACTTAGATACAATGCCAAAGATAGTGCTGGTAATGAAGCTACAGAAGTAGTAAGAACTATAAAAGTGTTAGATCCAAAAGGTGATGAAGATAACGACGGATTCACAAATGAAGAAGAAATTGATGCTAAGACAGATTTAGATGACCCAGAAAGCCATCCAGAAACAGAAGCACCAACAATTACATTAAAAGGTAAAAATCCTTATATAATGTTACAAAATAGAAAATATGTAGAAGCTGGAGTAGAAATTACATTAGATGTACATGATACTATAACTACAATAGATGATGTAGTAGTTAAAGGCAGTGTAGATACTACTAAAGTAGGAGTATATACTATTACTTATACTATTACAGATAGATATGGAAAAACAGCTAGTGTAGAAAGAACTGTTAAGGTATTAGATCCAAATGGTGATGAAGATAATGATGGATTTACTAATGAAGAAGAAATTGAAAAACCTTTAGAGCCAACAAATCCAGATGAACCAAAAGGTGAAAATAATCCATTAGTTGAAACAGATCCAACTGATCCAGAAGATGATAACAGTCATCCAGAGACTTATGCACCAAGTATAACTTTAAACGGTGAAGATTTACTTTGCTTAGAAGTTCATTCTGAATATATAGAAAAAGGTGTAAGCATTGTATTAGATCCACATGACACTATAACTACAATAGATGATGTAGTTGTTACTGGTAGTGTAGATACTGATACATTAGGAGAATATATTCTTACATATACTATTACAGATAGATATGGAAAAACAGCTAGTGTAACTCGTACTATCGATGTTATAGATTCACAAGCGCCAGTTATTAATTTAAATGGTAATTCAACTATTACTCTTGAAAGAGAAAGTGAATATGTAGAATTAGGAGCTAGTGTTACTGATAACTATGATAAAGATTTAGTTGCGATTATTACAGGTAGTGTAGATACAAATACATTAGGCACTTATTATATTAGATATAATGCTACAGATAGTAGTGGTAATAAAGCTACAGAAGTAGTAAGAACTGTTATAGTAGTACGTAGTGAAAACGATAAAAAAGTTGCAAGTATAAGTGCTGTTTTAAATCCAACAACATATGATAGAGGAACAAATGCTTATGGAGATTTAACAGTAACAGCAACAGATAATGATGGTACAACACATGTATTAAATACAAGTGAATACACAGTA
>JALELF010000014.1 GCA_022771715.1 Bacillota bacterium | reverse complement strand
TTTAGCAAGTGGTTCTAAAGGTAATTCTGCTTATTTAGAAACCAAAGAACATAAAGTTTTAATAGATATGGGTACTACCAATAAATATATTGAAAATGCATTAATGGAGTTAGGTGTTATGCCTAGCTCTATTGATACGATTTTTATAACGCATGACCATAAAGACCATATAAGTGCTTTAAATGTGTTTTTGAAAAAATATAATCCTAAAGTTTATATGACTTCTAAACTTAAAAGAGCACTAGATAATAAAATTAATATTAAAAACTTTGTCCCTTTAGAGTCTGATTTTACTTTAGAAGATTTAAAAGTTAATGTTATTAAAACTTCTCATGATGCGAGTGATTCAGTTGGCTTTGTTTTTGAAAGTGGTAAATCTTCTTTGGTTTACATTACTGATACAGGCTATATTAATGTAAAGTATTTTGAGTTGTTAAAAAATAGAAGTATTTATATTTTTGAAAGTAATCATGATGTTGAAATGCTTATGAATGGTAAGTATAGATATGACTTAAAGGTAAGAATATTGAGCGATAGAGGACATTTATCTAATGATATGTCAAGTGATTATTTAGTTTCACTAATAGGTAAAAATACTAAGTATGTTGTTTTAGCCCATTTAAGTGAAGAAAATAATACTGTGGAAAAAGCTTATCAAACTTTGGTTAATAAATTAGAAATTAATCACATTGAAGATAAAAAAATATTGGTTGCTTCACAAAGTGAAGTAATGAATATGATTGAAATTTAAAATCACCATTAGGTGTTTTTTTGAAGGAGTTTTTATGATAAAGATAATTTGTGTTGGAAAAGTAAAAGAAGCATTTTTAAGAGATGCGATTAATGAATATGTTAAGCGTTTATCTAAATATACCAAAGTAGAAATAATAGAAGTTATGGATGTTTCTTTAGATAATGAAGAATTAGTTTTAGAAAAAGAAAAGAATAGTATTTTAAAATATATAAATGAAAAAGATTATTTGATTGCTTTAGATATTAATGGTAAGGAAATGACTTCTTTGGAGTTTTCTTCAAAAATCGATAAAACTTTAATTAATTATCCTAATATATGTTTTATAATAGGTGGTTCTTATGGTATTTCAAAGGAAATAAAAGATAAGTGTTTTTTACTTAGTTTTTCTAGGTTAACTTTTCCACATCAATTATTTAGAGTTATTTTGTTAGAACAAATTTATAGAAGTTTTAAAATAATTAATAATGAAGCATATCATAAATGAATAAAATTTATAAAGTTATCCACAATAAAATAGAAAGGGTAATTTTATGAAAAGAACTTTTTTACTAATAATTGGTATTTTAATATTTTATGTTTTTGTTGGTGATGTGTTTTCTAAAGTAGAAATTCCTAATGAGGCAATTAGGATTAGAATTATTGCGAATAGTAATTCTACTTTAGATCAATATGTTAAAAATGAAGTTAAAAATAATTTAGAACCAGATATGTATTATTTACTTAAGAATAGTAAAACAATAGATGAAAGTAGAAATATAATTAATAGTAATTTGGATAGAATAGATGAAAATGTTAAAAGTACTTTACACTCTCTTAATAGTAATATAAATTATGATATTAATTTTGGATTTAATTACTTTCCCAGCAAGAAATATAAAGGAATTACTTATAAAGATGGTTATTATGAATCATTGGTTGTTACGCTAGGTGAGGGTAAAGGTGATAATTGGTGGTGTGTTCTTTTTCCACCATTATGTTTACTTGAAGCAGAAGAAAGTACTGATGTAGAGTATAAGTCATATGTTAAAGAATTGATTGATGAATATTTTTAAATACATAAAAATTCTTCTTTAAAATATTATTTTATAGGAGGATTTTTTTATGGCACTAACTTTATTTCTAATTGGTTGTAGTTTAAGTATGGATGCTTTTTCTTTGGCACTTTTATATGGAATGCAAGGTATAAGTTTAAGGGATTCGATTACTTTATCTATTATTGTTGGAATATATCATTTTGTTATGCCTTTACTGGGTAGTGAAATAGGCTCAATAGTATTTTCTTATATTAAAGTTTCATCCAATTTAGTAGTTTTTTTGATTTTACTTTTTATTGGTTTAAATTTAGTAAAAAGCTCTTTTGAAAATAAGGAAGTAGTGCCTAAACTATCAATATATAATTATCTTCTTTTTGGATTGGCAGTAAGCATAGATAGTTTTTCAGTTGGAATTGGTCTTGAAACTATAACTGATATGCATATTGAAAGTTCTTTTATTTTTATGATTTGTAGTTCAATATTTACTTTTATTGGATTAATTACTGGTAAAAAGATTAATCAATTGTTTGGTAAAATAGCGACTATTATAGGTGGCATTACTTTAATAATTATTTCTATTACTTATCTTTTTTGATTTACTTTTTCTTGCTTTAATAGTAAAATGTTTATAGGTGATATTATGTTTAGTTTTGAATTTGGACAAGTTATATTTGTTATATTATTTATTATTTTTTTTATTATTTTTGGATTGGCAGTTGCTCAAATATTTAGTCCTAAATTAAGAGGTAAAATGATGAGTAGACAAATTAAGGCTCTTAAGCATATGGCAGATTATTCTAAAGATGATATAAAAGAACTTAATGAAATTTCTAGTGATATATCAATTAGTTCTAAGAAAGCTATTCTTGACAAGAACGAGGCTGTTTTAAAGGATATAACTGATAGAGAAGCTAATATTGAAAGTGGCGCAATTAAAACAAAAATGAAAGCGGTTAGAGAAGGATTAGTTGGTAGTGTTTATTGTAAATATTGTGGCGCTAGTATAGATGAGGATTCTCTATATTGTAAAAAATGTGGTAAAAGGTTATAAATATGTTTAATTTAATCTTAACAAAAAATTTGTATTTAGTTGAGCTTGCTACTATAGAAAGAATGTACGAAGGTAAAATTTGGTATTATACTAATAGCGTAAGATATTCTTTAGCTAGATATGATATAGGATTTATAGATGTCTTCACTCGTACTAGATATAAAGCAAAGAGTAGTGCTTTTTGTGGAGAAGAATGTGTAATTAATGCTAAAGCTATAATTACTGATAAGAAGTTTTTATCAAAAAAAGAATTAATATATATAATGCAAGAACTAAATCCTACTTACATATCTAAAAAAGAAAAAGTAAAAAAATTTAACAGATAATTGGGTAATGTAAAATTTATTATTGACAATAATAAAAAAAGTATATATACTTTTAATTAAGAACTGAGAAGCAATGAGTAATATTGATAAGCTTTTAAAGAGAATTAGTGGTGGTGAAAACTAATAAAGCCTTAATACGAAAAACAATTGTGGAGTTTGCTTATAGCCGGAGTTTATCCGTTATCAAAAGAGATATCAACTATGATAATAAGGGTGGTACCGCGGATTTTATCTGCCCCTTAGTCATAGTTTTTTTTGTTAGAAAGGAAGATATTTTATGGATGTTAAAGAATTATATGAAAAGTTAGATAGTTTAATGGGTAGTACAGTAGTACTAGAAGGTTGGATTAAAAATCATAGAAAGCAAAAAGAATTTGGTTTTATTGATTTTTCTGATGGTACATGTTTTTCCCATGTTCAACTAGTTTATGATAATAAATTAGATACTTTTGAAGAAATTGCTAAATATAGAGTTGGTTCAGCTATTAGAGTCGAAGGTGTTGTAATTGAATCAGTTGGTAGTGGTCAAAAATTTGAGGTTCAAGTTAAAGATATTAAGTTAATGGGTGATTGTCCTGAAGATTATCCAATGCAACCAAAAAGACATAGTAATGAATTTTTAAGGGAACAAGCATATTTAAGACCAAGAGTAAACTTATTTCAGGCTGTATTTAGAGTTAGAAGTGTAGCTGCAATGGCTATTCATACATATTTTCAAAGTAGAGGTTATGTTTATGTACATACTCCTTTAATTACAGCTAATGATGGAGAAGGCGCAGGTGAAATGTTCCAATTGACTACATTAGATTTAAATAGAATTGCTAAGAGTGGTTCAGTTGATTATGAAAAGGATTTCTTTGGTAAAAAGGTTGGTCTTACTGTAACTGGACAATTAGAAGCAGAAACATTTGCACTAGCTTTTAAAAAAGCTTATACATTTGGTCCTACTTTTAGAGCAGAAAATTCAAACACAAAAACACACGCTAGTGAATTTTGGATGATAGAACCTGAAATAGCTTTTTGTGATTTAGAAGGTTTGATGAATATTGAGGAAGATATGCTTAAATATATTGTTAAGTATGTTTTGGATAATTGTAAAGAAGAAATGGAATTCTTTGATAAATTTATTGAAAAGGGTTTACTTGATAAATTAAATAAATTAATAACTAGTAAATTTACTAGAATTACACATGCTGAAGTTATAGATATTTTAAGAAAAGCTCCTGTTAAATGGGAATTTGAACCAAAACAAGGTGAAGATATTTCTAAAGAACATGAAAAGTATATTACTGAATATTTTAATGGTCCAGTATTTATAACTAATTGGCCAAAGGATATAAAAGCATTTTATATGAAATTAAATAGTGATAATAAAACTGTTGCTGCTGTTGATTTGGAAGTACCTGGTGCTGGAGAATTAATGGGTGGTTCTCAAAGAGAAGAAGACTATGATAAATTAGTAAATAGAATGAAAGAATTAAATATGAGTTTTGAAGGATTAGACTGGTATATTAATTTAAGAAAATTTGGTGGATGTGTTCACTCTGGATTTGGTATGGGATTTGAAAGATTACTTATATATTTAACTGGTGTTGAAAATATTAGGGATGTTATTCCATATGCAAGAACACCTAAAAACTGTAATTATTAATGGAATATAGTGGAATACTATATTCTTTTAATTGTATATAAATCATTAGAAGGGAGAATTTATGGAAAGAAGAGATCTATATGATGAAAACAGACAATTGCTAAACAAAACAATAGAGAAAGGTGAAAAAATACCTACTGGATGTTTTATATTAGTAGTAATGGCATTTATTGAAAATCAAGAAGGTAAATATTTGGTTCAAAAGAGAAGTGAATTAAAAGGTGGTGAATGGTCATTTACTGGTGGCCATCCAAAACATGGCGAATCAAGTTTGGATGGTGTTAAGACTGAAGTCTTAGAAGAATTAGGAATAATTCCTGAAAATCCAGTATTATTTAAATCTATAAGAGGTGAAGATGCATTTTGTGACATGTATGCAATTAAACAAGATATAGATTTAAGTAGTATTGTTAAACAGGATGAAGAAGTAAGTGATGTCATGTTTTGTACAAAAGAAGAAATTGATAAACTTTTTGAAGAAGGAAAGTTTAAAAAAGGTCACTATATGATGTTTCAAGAATACTTAAAATATAAGAAAGAAAATAATATTTAAATTAGCAAAGAAATTTGCTAATTTTTTTATGACAAAATATTGACAATCATTATTTAAGAGTGTATCATGGGGACATGATAATAATACCCCGTAGGGTGTAGGGAGGTTTTATGAAGGAAGAATTAGAATATTTAGATTATACTTTAAAAAAGTTAGATGAGGAGATTGATGATTCTAAGTTAAAAATTAAGAATATAAAAGAATTGTATAAATTCGATTATGAAGCCATGCTTGAAGAAAAAGATAAGTTAGAAAAAGAAATTGTTTCTTTAACAAAAGCAAAATTAAAACCATATTTTGCTAGAATTGATTTTCAAAGTAAAACTAATTTTGATAAATGTTATATTGGTAAAAAAGGTGTAATGGATTATGATAATAATGTAATTACTGTTGATTGGCGAAGCCCCATTGCATCAGTTTATTATGACGCTAATATTGGAGATTGTGAATATAGTTCGCCATCAGGTATTATTAAAGGAAATTTATTATTAAAAAGGCAATATACAATTGAAAATGGAAATTTAATTAATTATAATGATGTTGATACAGTTAGTAATGATGAATTATTAAAACCATATTTAAGTGTTTCAGCTGATAATCGTTTAAAAAATATTGTTTCAACAATTCAAAGTGAACAAAATAAAATAATAAGAGAAAAAATGAATAAAAATTTGGTTATACAGGGAGTTGCTGGTAGTGGAAAAACGACTGTAGCACTTCATAGAATCGCTTATTTAGTTTATAATAATAGAAATCTTTTTAAACCTAGTGATTATATGGTTATTGGACCAAATAGATTTTTTGTAAGTTACATATCTAGTATTTTACCTGATTTAGATGTAAATGGTGTTATACAAAATACTCTTAATGAATTATTTTTAAATTATGTTCCAGAAAGATTTACTATTAATAATTCTTTAGATATTCTTAAAGAAAAAGATGAAATTGCTTCTTTGAAATTATCTATGAATATGAAAAATTATATTGATAATTATTTTAATCAATTAAAAATAATACCAAATGATGATTTAGTAGTAAATGGCATTAAATTATTGAATAAATCTTTTATAAATGATTTATATAATGATTTAAATGAAAAGATATATGTTAGTGTTAAATCTAAAATAGATAGAATTATTTTACTTTCATCAAAATATTTAAATGATAATATAGATAATATATCTAATAAAATGATTAATAATAATGTTAGTCAAAAAGACATAATAAATATTAAAAGTAATATTAATTTGTATTTGAAAAAGCATTTTAAAGTTCTTGATAAAAAAATAAAAGATATTTATGTTGATGTATTAAGTAATTTAAATATAGATACTATTAATATAAGAAAAAATATAATTGATGTAGAAGATATACCTTCTTTAATGTATATCAAATATAAGATGTTTGGAAGTAGTGAGTTTGATAATTATCGTCATATTGTTATTGATGAAGCTCAAGATTATGGAAAATTTGCTTTTTTTGTTATAAATAAAATTTTTAAAAATTCTACTTTTAGTATATATGGTGATCTAGCACAAAGTCTTTATCCATATAGAAGTATAGATAATTGGGAATGTCTAGAAGAAATATTTGATAATTTTGAAATACTTAAATTGAATAAAAGTTATAGAACTACTATTGAAATAATGAATGAAGCTAATAAAATAAATGATTTACTTAAATTGGATAGAGCTATTCCTGTAATAAGGCATGGTGAAGAAGTAGAATATTTTGATGGTAATATATTAAATATAATAAATAGAATAAAGGATAAATATAAAACAATAGCGATTATTACTAAAGAGCAAAATGAAGCAAATATAATATATGAAGAGTTAAAAAAATATATAGATATTAGTTTGATAAATTCATCTAATTTTTGTTATAATGGTAGTGTTAGTGTTTTACCAAGTTATTTATCTAAAGGTCTTGAATTTGATGCGGTTATAATAAATGGTGAAAATAGTTTTAATGTAGATAATGTTTTGGATATGAAATTATTATATGTTTCTAAAACAAGAGCACTACATAAATTGTTTATAGAAAAGATATAATGATAAGTGTTTGATATGGTTATGTTAGCAGTTATATATGACAAAATATGTATAATTAGTTTGGAGTGATTAGATGTTTTTTTAACAAGTAATATTGGTGGCTATAAAAACATAGGTGATATTAAAAGTTCTGACTTATTTTTTAGTGATAATGATTTTTTAAAAAATTTAAAAAATGGGTTAAAAAATAATCATAAATTTGTTTTAATTGCAAGTGATCCTTTAGATTATAAAAAAAATGATATGTATTTAAATATAGATAAAAATTCTTTAGAGATTTCAGGACTTGTTTTTGATGAGTATTATGTATTAGATAATCGAAATATTTCAGAAATAAATGATATTTTGAAAAATGTTTCTTTAATATTTCTTAGTGGTGGAGATACTTATATTCAAAATAAATTTTTTAATGATATAAATTTAAAAAGATATCTTAATAAAGATATGATTATAGTGGGAATAAGTGCGGGTTCTATTAATATGGCGACTATTAGTTATAATAGCCCAGAGTGTAAAGATGATTTGATTCATAGCTCTGTTTTAAATGGTTTAGGATTAACTGATATAAATATTGAACCTCATTTTGTAGTAGATGATTTAGATACTGATGATAAGGTTCTCCAAAGGGAAGATATTCTTAAAGAGTCTTATAATAGAATTATTTATGCTTTACCAGACAATTCTTATATTCTTATAAGCAATGGTGTAAATAAAGTATATGGTAAGTGTTATAAAATAGAAAAAGGTGTTATAACTTTACTAAATGATGATAATCAAGTATTAGAAATTTGACAAAAGCATTTAATCATACTATTATAATATTGTTTAAAAAGAAAGGGAGTTTTTTATGGACAAGAAAAGTAAAATGAAGAATAGAATATTTGCAGGATTTTTGGCACTTACTCTAATGGGATGTAAACCAGTATTAGTTAAAGGAGAAGAACTAGTACAAGAAGAAATACAAACAGATATAACATT
>JALELF010000009.1 GCA_022771715.1 Bacillota bacterium | reverse complement strand
AAAATAAGTTATTTGTAATTTTAAACAAATTATATCATTTAATTTGATAACTTTATATTTCATTGAAATTCGTGAAAATTTTGTATATAATGTTTTTAGAAAGAGAACTTAGTTCGTAACTTGTATGTGATTCGCTCCATTTTTGATATAAACGTACAAAAAAGTACGATTTATATATAAAAGGCTTTAAATAATAATTGAAAAATTTGCTAGACTCTTCAATGAAAATTTAAAAAAGTCTTAAGAAATTGAGTGTTCGCAGCACTCTTTTTTCTTGCTTTAAATCTAGATGAACATAAATATCGCCTGTAGTAGTAATAGAAGCATGTCCTAGGCGTTCTTGAATACTTTTTAATTAATCCACGTAAATACAATAAACTCGCGTGAGAATGCCTAAATTCATGCAATTTTATAGGTTTTAATTTAGCTTTTTCACAAGCTTTAATTTTATATCTATTAATAGTTGTTGGAGCTAACGGTTTAACTCCTCCAAAATATAATAATCAAAATTAACATCACTATAAATATTTTGATAATATTTCTTTAATTTTAATAAATCTTTTTTCAATTTTTTATCTATAAAAACTGTTCTATAAGAAAATATTGATTTAGTACTATCTATAACTCCAGAACCATTAATACAATGTTCAGATATCTCTTTATTAATTGATATCTCATTGAAATATAAATCACTAAATTTAAGTGCTATCGCTTCGCCCGGTCTAGTTCCAGTAAAATACATTAGATAAAAAAATTGTTTATAAACATTATTATCAACACACTTAATAAACTTTTTAAACTCTTTCAATGTATAAATGTTATGCTTTCCTTTTTCATTTAATATTTTTTATAATAGTTTTTTTACTTTTACTTTCAATAATACTTGGAATGTTATCTCTTACTAGCTTATTATATACTCTTTCCATACATCCCTAATAATTCTAAATAATCAATATAACAAAAAAATATTAAATATTGAAGTGTTTTTATATAAAATTAAAAAGAAAGTAAAAATACTTTCCATTAATTATTTTTTTAATTTCTTGGCATCATCAACCTGTTTTAAACCCAAATTAATGAAATATATTATAACTAACCAAGCTATTACAGTTAAAGCTATTTGAAGTAAATAATAAGGTGTATTTATTGGCATATCCCATACGCCATGAAGTATAATCGGAATTAAACAAATAAATAAAAATCTCTTATCGTTTAAATGCTTTTTATCAAGTTTATCAAATCCTTTTACATACATAAGTGCTGCACCTTCAATAGCTGCCCAAGCCACGTGTCCTCCTGGTGCTAAAAAACCACGAAGTTTTATAACTTGAAGCATTGTACTAAGCCCATTATTTAACCCAAATCGTAAAATATAACCTGCTGTTTCAAATGCAGCAAATCCAGCCCCTACTGCTGCACCTATTAATAAACCATCTAATATATAATTGCTCTTCTTACTTTTAAATAGGAAAATAGCTACAATAGTTGCCTTAGCCGCTTCCTCAATTAAACCAACCATCAAAGCACCATCATATGTTGAAATATCCGTATTAAAGTCAAGTGAGAAAAATAAAATTGCTAATATTAAACTTAATCCTCCACCCCATACAAAGTATTTCATTACTTTATAAAACGGAATATTTCTAAATACATTGATTTCAAAGAAAAATATTAATATAGTAACCGGAACAGCAAATGCTGCTAACATTACCATTGCTGGTAAAAAGTTAGAATTACCATAAGATATAAATCCTATTCTAACTGGAACATAAGCAATTATAAAGAACAATAATATTTTAAAATAAACCCACGCACTAGCTTTAGTAGGATCAACATCTTTTAAATCTGGTGTTGTTTTCTCACCACCACAAATAAATACTTCATCTAATTCTTCCTCAGTATGCTTCTTAAAAGTATTTTTAAACAAATCTTTAAAAGTTACATAATTCTCACTTTTAGCTCCAATAATCTTATCTAAATTTTCATTTATGATATTTTGAGCATTTTTCTTTTGAAGTGGGAACCCACATTCTGGACATACACTATCACTTTGCTTTACAACTATTCCACACTCTGGACAAGTTTTATTATCATTTTTATATCCACAATTTGGACAAATCTTAGCACTACTAGATATTTCTTTACCACATTCTTCACATTTTATTAATGCCATATTATACCTCCTTTAAAGACTCAATTATAAGTTTGGTTACACTATTTATTTCTTGAATATTAACATTTTCTTCTTTTGTAGTTACTAAATACATACTATTATTCAATAAAAATGCGTATCTATTATCAATAACTAAATGACCATTTGACGTATATGCATACTGAATACCATAAGTATGTTTATCCCCTAAATAAGCACTTAATAAACTAATTGTTATAACAGCATCACTGTATTCTTTCCCAATTTCAGTTGTAAGTTCATTTAAAATTGCTTTTGGATCAGTATAATTTTTATACTTTTCTATTAAAATATAAGGTATTAATGCGCCATCATTATCAATATTCTTTCCTACATAGATACTACCATTTTTATCTACATATACTTTATAATTAGTTGGAAATTCAAAATATTTGCCATTTTGATTAAATTCATAATTTCCATTAGCATTAGGTTTTAACTCAGTATTTGGATTACTGCCTCCACCTGTATTAGTTTTGTTAGAATTATTAAAGAATATAAAGTATCCACCTACTAAAAGTACTAATAATACTAACAAATACTTATTATTCCACTTTCCTTTTAAAGTTTCTAAAGTATTATTGTTTGCTTTCTTTTCGAAAGAATATCCACAATGTGGACAGCTCTCTGCTTTATCACTTATATTTTTATCACACTCAGGGCACTTAACTAAAGCCATACACTCTCCTCCTCATATTCATTATATCAAAGTACTAATAAAAAATCATTATTTTCATAATAAATTAAAAAATTATCTAAATTTTAATTTAGATAATCTCAGATTGCTGACAAAGTAAATTTTTGCTAACACTCAGACTTCATAAATGAAGTTATTTTATACTTAAACTATTTATAATAGAACCAGACATATCATATATTGTAAATGTTTTATTTTCATAAATCATATAACTACATTTACTACCATTTCTTGGTAAAGATAAAGAACCTACATTTATATAAAGCATATCATTTTTCTTTTCTATAAAAGGATAATGTTTATGACCATATATCAATATACAATTTTTAAATTTGCTACTATTTTCAATATTATAAACATCACCATGTGTTAAATACATATCTATATTATCTACATGAATTAAAGCTAAATCAGATATAGGTAAATCAGTAGTTTTAATATCTACTAAAGAGTCACAATTACCTTTTAAACATATAATTTTATCACTATATTTCATAAGTAAATCTTTTACTAATTTGGGATTTATTTCATCATAATTTTCAATAAAACCTGAATAATATAAATCACCTAATACTACAATTTTATCAAAATTTTCTTTTATAATTAAATCATCAATATACTTTAAGTTAGTAATTTTACCATGTATATCAGATATAAATAAAATTTTCATTTTTTTCCTTTCATTTGAATATCTATCCATTTCATAATAATATCAACAACATAATCTATTTCTTTTTTAGATAATTTTTTATTTTTTTCTATTTTGTGCCATTTATATAAACAACCCCTACAACAAGTAGCAGTCGCATGTTCAGAAATAAATACAGGATGTCCTTTAGTAGGAGTTTGTCTTCCATCATTTTCTATATATTGAGGCGCTAATCGTTTGTTTACAAAATCATAAGCATGTTCTCTTATTTTATCTAGACCTTTATCTTCTATATATTGGAAATCTTTTTCCTTTAATTTAAAACTACTCCTAAACTTAGACATAGATAATTTTTCAAATATATCATTCATAATTCCATAAACCTAATTTACCTTTACAAGGTATTCTTTTTTCATATTTTTTTACATCAGTTAAATAAAAAGCATAAGTTTCATTATAAATACTCTTACTATATACTAAAGGATTTTTAGCACGAAGTTTTAAGATTAAACTTTCATCTACTTTTACGCAATCAGAAATAACTGCTTCACCAATTATTTCACCACTAGCGTAATCTAAATTATATTCTTTAAATTTTTGTTTAGTTTTTTTATCATATGATATGGAAGCATGAATTAGTATTTTACCCCTATATTTAGTTTTCCAACTTCTAAATTCATACTCTTTATAACCATTTACTATTAGTGATGCATATGGTTCTTTTATTGATAATACTTTCATATATACCCCTTTAATAACTTTTTTTAATTAAATTACTATCTTTTTTATTTAATAATTTTGTCTTTATTCTATCCAAATAATCAATATCCATTATATAGTAAAAGTTAGGATAATCTTTTTTTATTTCATTATTATCTTTTTTTAACATTTCTTTAATAAACCTCTGATCAACTTTTAAAGGAAGAGTTTCTAAGTAATCAATTACCATAATAGCGCTATCTATTTCAAAATCTAAATCATAATTTTGATTTATTACTTTTTCTACATTGTTTTTTTTAAAAAAATCTAATATTGTTTTATTATATAATTCCTTTAAACTCATAAATTTATCTAGTCTATTTAAATCATAGGCACTTAATTGTTCTTCTTTTTTAATCATTAATTCTAATGTTTTTAATTCATTTATTTTATTAATTATATTATTCATATTTACCTTGACTTTCTAGATTTTTCTTCTTTTATTTCAGCTTGATAAGTCATATCTAAATACATTTTTCTAACTTTTAATTCTTTTTCAATTACATCTATTTTTTTCATTAAGGTATCATAATATAATTTATCTAAATAAACTCTATAATTATTTTTTATAATACTTTTATATCTATTTAAATCATTTAAAGCTATATTTATTTTACCAGAATCATTACCATCTTCGCTTTCTAAAATATTAATAATAAATTCTAAATACATTTCTAGTTTTCTTTTAGTTTTTCTCTTTAATACTTTTTCAACAAAACTAGGTTTTATAATCAATAATTTATCCACTTTTACGCCATCATAATTAACATTATTAAGAGGTTTTACTTTAAAGCCACGCATTTTTTTAGTATCTATTAAAGCTTTCGTTTCTTTGCTACTTTTACTTACTTTATACATCTTTATCAACTCTTTCTAATAGATCTGGTCTTCTTATTTTTGTTCGTTTTAATGCTTCGGCTTGTTTCCATTTGTTTATATTTTCATGATGTCCTGACAATAATACTTCTGGTACTTTCATACCCATAAAATCGACTGGTTTTGTATAAACAGGAAAATCTAATAAATTATCCTTAAATGAGTCAAAAACATGAGAATCTTCTCTTATAACATTATCTATTAATCTTGTAACGCTATCAGTTATTATCATACTTGGTATTTCGCCACCTGTTAATACATAATCTCCAATAGATACTTCCATATCAACTAAACCTCTAATTCTTTCATCAAAACCTTCATAATGGCCACAAATAATAATCAAATGTTTTTCTTTTGACAAATCATAAGCCATTTTTTGATTGTATGTAACTCCTTGTGGTGTCATTAGAATTACTTTTGATTCGTCTGTTTTTATTTCTTTTAAGCAATTATAAATAGGTTCTATCATTAAAACCATACCACTACCACCACCATATTGGTAATCATCTACTTTATGATGAGGGTCAGTTGAATATTTTCTAAAATCTATCAAATTAATTTCAACTAATTTTTTTTCTATAGCTCTTTTAATAATTGATTCGGTTAAAAATCCATCAAACATATGTGGAAATAGTGTTAATATATCAATTTTCATTTATTAATCCCTCTATTTCTTTTATATAGATTTTTTTGTTTTCTAAATCGACTTTTTCGATAAACTCTTTTATATTAGGAATTAGGTTTTTTATACCATTATTGTCTACTATTAAATTATCGTTTTTTACACCTTTTAAAATGCTTTTTACTTTTCCTATGTATTTATCTTTACTAAATACTTCTAAATCAATTAAGTCTTCATCAAAATAATCATCTACTTTTATATCTTCTTTTTTTATGAATACATCTTCACCTTTATATATTAAAACATCATTTATATTGTTTAAATTATAAAAGGTTACCATATCAAATATTTTATGTTTTCTATATGTATTTATAGTTAAACATTCTTTATTTTTTCCTATATATAAATTAAAATCTTTTACAAATATTTTATCTTTGTATTTGAAATCAGATATTATTTTTAATTCTCCTTTTATACCGTGTGTATTAACTATTTGCCCTATCTTGATATACATATTGCACCTACTTATCTAATTCATACAAAATAATACTGGTTGCGACACCTACGTTTAAACTTTCACAATTACTATTCATTTCTATGTATACAAATTCATCAGCTAGTTCTATCATTTCATCGCTTAAACCATTGCCTTCATTCCCAACTATTATAGCAAATTTTTTAGATTTGTAAATATCTTTTAAGCTTTTTCCATGGGTTACTCTAGTACCATATATTGTGTAATTGTTTTGTTTCAAAAATGGTACAAATTCTTTTAAATCTTTAACTATTATATTTACATGAAATATTAATCCTTGGGTTGCTCGTAATACTTTAGAATTATATAAATCTACTGTATTTTTACTAAGTACTATTGTATCTACATTAAAAGCAACAGCACTTCTTATAATTGTTCCTAAATTACCAGGATCTTGAATATCATCTAAAATAAGAATTTTACTGCCTATTTCTTTTTCTTCTATTTTTTTACATACTCCCATTACTAATTGTGGTGTTTCTAAGGTTGATATATAATTTATTACATTGTTTGATACATACATTGTATCTACATCTAATGGAAATATTTCGTTTTCTTCTAATATCAATGTTTGTAAATAACCTCTTTTATAAGCTTCTAATACTAAATGACGACCTTCTACTAGGAATAAATTTGTTTTATCTCTATATTTCTTTGTATTTAGTTTTTTTATATCTTTTATTTTTTTATTATCTACTGATGTATAAATCATTTTAAATCACCAACTATATTATATAATAAATTAAAATACAAAAAAAGACTTAATTAATTCAAATTAAATCTTTTATTTACCTAAATATTTAATTATAGCATACCCATTTCCACTTTTTGCATAGTTACTTGTAGCAGTAGCACTTACATTAGTGGTAGAAATAGTTTTAGTAGCAGCACCAGTAGAAGCAGTACAACTATAACAATACATTACTTTATCTGTTAAAAGTGAATTGCCTATATATCCTGAACCTCCACCGCCTCCTGAGTTTCCATTCGAAGAAGTACTTCCGTAAGATGCTCCTCCTCCATAATAGCCGCCGCCACCAGCAGAACCCCATGAAGCAGATGGAGTACCACCTTTACCAAAACTACCAAAAATCGTACTTGTAGTTTCAGTAGAACTTGTATATCTTCCTCCAGCAGTCTGACTACCACCTAATCCTTGTTTTCCGTTACTTCCAGAAGTAGTAGCAGCGGTTCCAATATATCCGCCACCTGAACCACCAATACTAGCGTATCCAGTACCGGCATTGTGTATATACGCGCCGCCGCCACCTCCGGCAACTATTAACACTTGATCAAGTTTTGATACTCCTATACTAGCTAATTGTCCACTAACTTTAGCTATATGTGTAGCTCCGCCACCAGAAGCATGATAATGATCGGCACCAGTACCATTAGTTGCACCACCACCATTATACCCACCAGTATAATTAGTGCTTACTGCTCCACCTTGCCCTGCTCCGCCTACATTAACATATAGTTTATCTCCTTTTTTTAGTGCTACAGTTCCAGATGAATAACCGCCGTAACCGCCTCTATAGCTTGTTACAGTTCCTCCTTGAGCGCCCCAAGTTTCTAATTTATAATAGCCATCTAAAGGAGCAGTAAAAATTTGTTGTTCACCAGTATAATCAAATACATATTCTTTAGAAATAAATTCCGCTATTTGTCTAGAAGAAACATTTCCACTATTATCTTTAACCATAATTGTTCTAGTTGTATCATCACTATAAACAAACTTAGCTTTATTACTTTTTTGCCAAGTATTACCACCATCAAAAGAGTATTCTTTTATACCACTTCCTGAATCGGTTGCAACAACTGCATAACTAAATATAGTATCACTACCAGAATCATCCATACTTTGTGCTATATCACTTATAACAGGTGCTATAGTATCTTTAACATTAATTAGTATTTCTAATCTTCCAGTATTACCACTACTATCAGTAGCGATATATATTATCTTTTTTTGACCTGGAATAATCGAAGAAAAAGAGCCCATTTTTATTACTTTTATATCTTCTAAAGAATTATCGGTTGCTGTTACTGTAGGAAATTCATAACTATCAGTATTGTTACTTTCTAATTCAATAGTTCCATTACAGCTTGAGCACACAAGCACCGGAGGAATAGTATCAACTATCTTAACTCTTCTAATAGCAATGCTTCTTTCAGTAATTCCGTTTTCTCCTTCATAACTTACTTTATACTGAATTGTATAATTAGAAATTTTAGTTGTATCTATACTACTAACTTCTACTCCGTTTTTATAGATTTTTCTTTCAACATTCGAAGTAATATCATTTCCATTTATACTAGCACTATAACCAGGTTCTGTAAATGATGTATTTATTTCAACTTTATAGCTTCTTTCATCATTTAAAGTAATTACATTAGAACTAGCATTAATACTATCTTCATCTACAGTAAATGTGTAAGTTCCATCAGTAACACTTATATAAATTAAAGTACTATCTGAAAAATAAGTATCATCTTTAGGATTCTTTAATTCATCTAATAATCCTGAATCTTGTAGATCTCCTAAAGTTATTAAATATGGCCATGAAGTATTTTCACTTAATACTATTTTATTATCTTCATTTAAAGTCCATAATTTAGCAGAAGTTTTTATGACTTCTATTTGATTATTGTATAAATCTTCTTTAGACGATTTTAAAATACCAGTAAAATTAGGAATAATTATTACACTAATTATCCCTAATAATACTATTACTGATAATAATTCAACTAAAGTAAAACCTGTTTTATGTTTTTTTGTCATTAATTTCACTCCTAACTATTAACTTTAAATATATTATTGATTACTATTATAAATCGCTTACGCTCCACGGATGACGGCACGGAAAGAGACGAACCCGCCCGCGTGACCGCCGTGACCTCCAAAGTCCCAAAGGCCCGCAAAAGCACCGCTGCTGCAGAGGCCTCCGCGACTAAGCCAAGGGAGAGCAGGACCTATGGAACCAGAAGAGTCACCATACCAACCACCAAATTCTACAGTTCCATAACATTTTCCTCCATTACATCCTGTCGTTAAATCTACTTCAGTATTTTCTCCTGTTATTGTAAATGAATCATAATATTTACTTTCTGGTAAAGTTTTACCATCTGTTTTTT
>JALELF010000007.1 GCA_022771715.1 Bacillota bacterium | reverse complement strand
TCGTGAGACAGTTCGGTCTCTATCCGTCGTGGGCGTAGGAAAATTGAGGAGAGCTGTTCCTAGTACGAGAGGACCGGAATGGACATACCTCTGGTGTATCTGTTGTAACGCCAGTTGCAGTGCAGAGTAGCTATGTATGGAATGGATAACCGCTGAAAGCATCTAAGCGGGAAGCCAACTACAAGATGAGTTTTCCCATTTTTAAAAGTAAGATCCCAGAAAGACTAACTGGTTGATAGGCTAGAGGTGGAAGCATGGCAACATGTTGAGCTGACTAGTACTAATAGATCGAGGATTTAATCATAATTATTTCTTATGATGAAATAGCACATTATCTTAGTTTTCAGAGAATTATTTCTCTAATATATTAAATTGGTGACGATAGCAAAGTGGATACACCTGTTCCCATCTCGAACACAGAAGTTAAGCACTTTAACGGCGAAAATAGTGTAAGCTAAGATAGCAAGTTGCCAATTTTTTTTGTATATAAAACTATACTTCAAATTAAGTATAGTTTTTTTATTAACTATTTTGAAAAATATTATTAGTTTACGTTATATTTGATGGACTTATTTGTTATAATTTGCTATAATACCTTTATGAATTATTAATGGAGATGATATAATGAAAATATTTATTGGTGGTGCATGGTTGTATGGAAATAGTTCAGCGCATGTAGGACATTTAGCTGCTTTACTTCCTGGAGATGTCATAGCACGTTATTATCGTATGAATGGTGATGAAGTTATATTTGATTCTGGCACTGATTGTCATGGCACTCCTATTACTTTACGTGCCCGTAAGGAACATGTAACTGCTGAAAGTATAGCTAGTAAATACCATGAAGAATTTAAAAAATGTTTTAAAGATTTAGATTTTTCTTACGATATTTATAATAATACTATGGACCCTTTCCACAAAGAAGAAGTAAAAAAATACTTTTTAGAAATAATGAATAATGGTTATATTTATGAAAAATTAGAAGATCAAGATTATTGTCCAAAATGTGATAAATTTTTATCTGATCGTGAAATTGAAGGAATTTGCCCACATTGCGGCGGGGTTGCTAAAGGGGATCAATGCGATAGTTGTTTGATGGAATTGAGTGCTAAAGAAATTTTAAATAAAACGTGTAAAGAGTGTGGCTCTTCTACAATAACAAAACAAAATAAACACTTATATTTTGCTTTATCTAAATTTCAAGACGCTATTCAAAATTTATTAAACAATTCTAAAGATAAATGGAGATTAAACGCAATTAATGAAACACAAAAATATTTAAATAATACATTACCAGATAGAGCTGTTACAAGGGAACTTGAATGGGGAATTGACACTCCTGTACCTGGATATGAAAATAAGAAAATTTATGTTTGGATTGAAGCTGTAATGGGTTATTTAACAGCAGCTCATAAGTATTGTAATGAAAATGGTATTGATTTTGAAAAGTTTTTCACTTCAGATGATTTAATTACTTATTATATTCATGGAAAAGACAATATTACATTCCACACTGTTATTTATCCTGCTTTATTACTTGCTATGGGGCATAATTATAAACTTCCTGATTATATAATTTCTAGTGAATATTTGAATTTTGGCGATTTAAAAATGAGTAAAAGTGCTGGTACTGGTATTTTTATTAAAGATATGCTTGAGAAGTATGATAGTGATACTATTAGATATTATATATTAGCAAACAATCCTGAAAAAAGAGATACTAACTTTAAAATGGATGAATTTATTCAAGCTCATAACAAACATTTAGTTGGTGAATATGGAAACTTTGTTAATAGAAATTTAGCTTTTATTAATAAAAAGTTTGATGGTGTTGTAAGTACTGGTAAAATGGATGAAAGTATTATGAATCATATAAAAGATTTATATAAAGAAGTTGGAACTTTAATTTCTAAAGGTGAACTTAGAAGTGCTTTAGATTTAATTTGGAGTCTTGTAAGCGATGCTAATAAATATTATGATGAAATGCAACCTTGGGTACTTGTAAAGGAAGATATAGAAAAATTTAATGATGTTACCTATACTTGTTTAAATTTAATGGGTAATATTGCTAATATGTTAGAACCATTTATTCCAAAGTCATCTAAAAAATTAAAGGAAATGCTTAAAATTACAACTGATAACTGGAATTATGTTACTGTAGAACAAAATTTACATTTAAATAATGTTGAAATACTATTTAATAGAATCGATAGTGAATAAAAAAACGGGCAAAGAACTGGTTTGATAAATTTCTACACGAAATAAAAAGTTCTTAACTATGACTACAGCGATAATTAATTGCTATAGTTTTTAGTTTCTTTTTAATTTTTATGTTATTATTATAGTATACAAATTTGTTTAACGCAATTTGTAGTTCATCAAGATTTTTAGGGTAATTGTTCTTGATGAAATCTTTAAATTGACCGTTGATAGTTTCTATCCAAGGATTATGAGTACATGTATATGGTGCTGACATACTTGGAATTAGATTCATATCAGCGGTTTTTGTATTATATATACCACTTTTATACATTCCTCCACGATCTGAATGTAAAACTACATCTTCTAATTTATAATTGCTTTCTTTTAGTAAATCTAAATTATGTTCTATAAAATCATTATCTAATGATTTTCCAATACAACTAACTATTATTTCTGAACTGTATGCATCAATAAAGAACGAAATATTTTGTTTTCCTGTTTCTAATTTAACTTCTGTAGTATCAGTTGATATTACTTTATATATATCATCTATATCAATATTTTCAGCTATATTTTGATATGTATATCTTTTTACTTCATCAGTTGTTGTAACAGTATATTTATCTTTATTTTTCTTCTTTTTTCTGACTTCTGGAAGTTGCATAATACAGCATTTTAAAAGAAAAGACATATAATATGAAATTACCATTCCTTCATGTTCTTGTAGTTGTTCTTTTATTTGCCTATAACCTGCAGTACCATTAGATAAATCATAATATTTTTGAATTAAAGGTTTTAATGATTCATGATTTATTTCATAAATATTTTTTGTACCTTTCCTTTTTAACCATTTATAGTAAGCATCTCTTGATATTTCTAATTCTTCACACATAATGCTTATTGGATATTTCTCTTTGAATTTTTCAATGAATTGGAATTTAATTTTATTTCCTTGTCCAGGAAGGCGTTGAATTTTTTTAGGATTTCATACCTTATATTATCTTCAGTTACTTCAACTTTTTTTAATCCTTTCTTCTTTTTAAAACAATTTTCTTCGCCTTCCTGAATGTATTCTCTAATCCATCTATTAATTGTACCTGTACATTTCTTCTTTCCTAAAACAGTTCTTTCAACTTCCATTTGTGATTTCTTTTCAACCAAAACCATTTTTACTGCTTTTATTTTTTCTTCTCTGGTAAATTTTCTATATTTTCTTGTCATTATACTCTCCTCCTTATAAATATTTTAGCATATAAAAAATCTACACGCTTTTTATTTTGTGTAGATTTTCTTCAAATCACTTATCTAACAAACTTTTTTATTTTTCTGGACTTTTCGTTATAATTGTAATTTGATATGGTACTTGTACTAATTGTGGAAGGGCTTTATAGTTAAAACTTGCTGCTACATTTAATTCTGTTTCTTCTCCTGGAGATAGGACTTTT
>JALELF010000087.1 GCA_022771715.1 Bacillota bacterium | reverse complement strand
AAAGCGCCTCTTAATTGTTGTTCTGCTTTTTTAGTATCAAGATTAAGTCTCATTGCAAGTTCTACTGAACCATCGAACTTAGAATAAGATGTATCTTTTACTAGTTTGATTGCTTCTTCTTTAGTATATAATTTTGCTTTTTCAATTTTTTTAGAAGCTTCAATATACTTTTTGCTTTTTTTCATTTTATCCTCCTTATGTGGTATTTGCGGACTTTTCCTCCCACAAGGTTAATCTTGTGTATTATTCACTTACTTTAACGCCCATATTACGAGCAGTACCTTCAACGATTTTAATTGCATCTTCTACAGTATAGCAATTTAAATCAGGTAACTTAGTTTCAGCTATTTCTTTAATTTGGTCTTTTGTAAGAGTTCCAACTACTTCTTTAGAACCTTTTGTAGATCCAGATTTAAGTTTAGCATACTTCTTTATTAAGAATGCTGCTGGTGGAGTTTTAATTACGAATGTAAATGTTCTATCTTCATAGATAGTAATTTCTACTGGTAATATATCTCCCATTTTGTCTTTAGTTGCGTCATTATATTTTGTACAGAATTCTTGTAAATTAATACCTGCTGGTCCTAAAACAGTTCCTACTGGTGGAGCTGGTGTAGCTTTTCCTGCTGGTATTTGTAATTTAACTATTTTTGATACTTGTTTTGCCACGAAAAACACCTCCTAATTTTATCTTGTTTTTTCATGAGTGGTTCAAATGCGTGTCCGCGCTCCCACTAAAATTCTATATTTTAAACAATATAGCGAATTAATAATAGCACATTTTTTTTACTATGTCTAGTAATTATTTAGTTTTTTTTAAAACTTTATCTTCTTTTGTACCAATTATGTTACACTTATTTAAATTTTCTAACATATTTAATAATATATCGATTCTATTGCAAGGAATTAAGAACCCATTTGCTGAATAAATATTTCCTCTAAATTTGACTTTATCTTCATCCCAGTACATTTTAACTTTTTTATTATTTCCACTTTGTTTTAGTAAAAATAATAATTTATCCAATTCATGATGTAAATTTTCTTGTCTTAAAAAAGTTCCTACTAATTCATAATAATAATTCTTTTTAATTTTTCTTAAGCCTAATCTAAAACCACTTACAAAAATATTGTCAATTATTACTTCTTCAACTTCTACTTCATGTGGTCTTTTTCTAGTCATTTTACTAAATAAGTTTAAATAATAATTAAGTATTTCACTTTCTGACAATAATGAATCATTACTAGTTATCTCAGTACTTCTATTTTTATCTATATAAGATACTGTATATCTTAATTTGTTTTTTACATTTTTTACATACAACTGATCAAATTCTAGTTCAATATTCCCCATTTTAGTTATGCTCTTTCTATATCAGTAAATTCTAATTCAACAATAGTTTCTTGACCAAATAAGTCTAGAGCAACTTCCAATTTTTGTTCTTCAAAATTAACTGATTTAATTTTTCCAAACATATCTTTAAATGGTCCATTTACTACTTTTACTAGATCATCAACTTTAAGTTCATTTACTACATCTACTCTACTCATTCCCATTTGGCCTAAAATTTTATCTACTTCTTGTGGAGTTAATGGGAATGGTTTAGCTCCTTTACCTGATGAACCAATAAATCCTGTAACACCTGGTGTGTTTCTTACAACAAACCAAGCTTCATCAGTCATAATCATTTCTACAATGATATAACCTGGGAACATCTTTTTTTGTTTTTCCTTTTTTTGACCATCTTTATATTCTACTTCAGTTGTCTCAGGAACTATTACTCTAAAAATATAATCTTCAAGTCCCATTGAATTAGCTCTCATTAATAGTTTTTCTTTTACTTTGTTTTCATGTCCAGAATATGTATTAACTACGTACCATTCTTTTTGCATTATGCCACCAACACTTTCACAAATCCAATAATTAAATCAGATGCGACAAAGAATAATCCAAAGAATATCATTATTGTAAGTACCGCTACTGAATACTTTACCATTTCTTTCTTTGTTAACCATCTAACTTTTTTCATTTCTTTTTTTACGCTTGCAAAAAATTTTCCTAAAGATTTCATATTTCACCTCTACAATTATATGATTTTTCTAAAATAAAAACACTAACACGTGCTTACATATTGAATATATCATTTTAAGCTTATAAAGTCAATGCTTTTTAATAACTATGAATAAAAAATAGCTATTTTTTTAAGTTCTTTGAGTTGTGATTAAATTTATGAAAATATTTCATTTTAAATTTTATTGTTAAATCAATTTACTCTTTTTCACTTGTAACCATTTGAATAAAACACCGAATCATTTTTGAAACGGTGTTTATTTAAAATTAAACAAATTATTTCATAGCTTCTTTTCTAGATAAATTAAGTCTTCCTTTTTTATCTATACCAAGAGATTTAACAATTATGTCATCGCCTACTTTGACAACATCACTAGGTTTTTCAACTCTTTCATTAGCTAAATGTGATACATGAACTAATCCTTCACATCCAGGCCAAAGTTCAACAAAACATCCAAAGTCTTCTACTTTAACAACTTTACCAGTATATATTTTTCCTGTTTCTACTTCTTTTACAATATCTTTAATCATATTAGCTGTTTTCTCAATTATTTCTTTATCAGTATGATAAATAATTACTCTTCCATCATCTTCTAAATCAACTTTAACAGCGTTCATATCAGTTACTGCACTTACGTTAGAAGCATCACATATAATTTTAGTAATCATTTCGCCACCTTTACCAATAACATCTTTAATTTTATTTGGATTAATCATAAATGTCATTGTTTTAGGAGCATATTTGCTTACTTCTTTTCTTGGTGTTGCTATTTGTTTTTCCATAACATCTAATACTTCAAAACGAGCTTGCTTAGCTTGCGCTAAAGCTTCTTTTAGTATTTCTTTTGTAATACCTTTTATTTTAATATCCATTTGTAAAGCACATATACCATTTCTAGTACCTGCAACTTTAAAATCCATATCTCCTAAATGATCTTCCATACCTTGAATATCAGTTAGAATAGTATATTTGTCACCTTTTGTAATTAGACCCATAGCAATTCCCGCAACTGGAGCTTTAATTGGTACACCAGCAGTCATCAAACTCATACATCCAGCACATATTGTAGCTTGACTTGAAGAACCATTGCTTTCTAATACTTCTGATACTACTCTTACTGTATAAGGAAATTCATCTTCAGATGGCATTACTTGTAAAAGGGCACGTTCTCCTAAAGCACCATGACCAATTTCTCTTCTACCAGGCGCTCCGTATCTACCTGTTTCCCCTACTGAAAATGCTGGGAAATTGTAATGTAACATAAATCTTTTTTCAGCTTCTAAAGATAGACCATCTAATATTTGATGTTCGCCTAAAGCTCCTAGTGTAGTTACAGCTAAAGCTTGTGTTTCACCACGAGTAAATAAAGCTGAACCATGTGTTCTAGGAAGTAAGTCAATATCAGTAGAAAGTGGTCTAATTTCTGTCATACTTCTACCATCTGCTCTTACTTTTTCATTAACTACTATTTCTCTAAAAATATCATATTCTATTTCTTCTAGTACTAGTTTTACTTTAGTTAATAATTCTTGTAATTCAATTTCTTTTAAAGTATTTTCATTTTCTTCTTTATATTTGTTTACTACTTTTTCTTTTACTGAATCAATTGCTTCATATTTTTCTAATTTACCTTTAATGCGCATTGCTTCATTTAAATCTTTTTCACATAAATCTCTTATTTCTTTTTTAAATTCATCAGTTATTTCTAAAACTTCATATTCCATTTTAGGTTTACCAATTTCTTTTACAATTTCTTTTTCAAATTCTACTAATTCTTTTATAGCTTCGTGACCATACATTAAGGCATCTAGCATTAATGATTCATCTACTTCTTTTGAACCAGCTTCTACCATATTTATAGCTTTGTCTGTTCCAGCTACGGTTAAATCTAATATTGAATTTTCTAACTCTGTTGGTGTAGGATTTATTATAAACTTATTGTCAATACATCCTACTTTAACTCCAGCGATTGGTCCATCAAATGGAATTTCACTAATTGAAGTTGCTAAGCTTGATGCGAACATTGCTGTTAATTCTGGAGAATTGTCTGTATCTACTGATAAAACCATATTAACAATTTGAACTTCATTTTTGAAGTCTTCTTTAAACATTGGTCGCATTGGTCTATCAATCATACGAGCAGCAAGTGTAGCGGCATCAGTAGGTCTTCCTTCTCTTTTGATAAAACCACCTGGTATTTTACCAACTGAATATAATTTTTCTTGATATATAACCATTAATGGAAAGAAATCAGATAAAACGTTAGCTTCTTTTTTTACAACAACTGTTGTAAGTATTACTGTATCGCCATATCTAACTAAAACTGAACTATTAGCTTGTTTAGCTAGTTCTCCAGTTTCAACTATTAATTTTCTTCCTCTAAAATCTTTTTCAAATACTCTTTTCATTATTGACTCCTTTATCTTTCAAAATAAAAGACACTAAAAAATAAGTGTCTACTATTATTTTCTTAAACCTAAACTCTTTACGATTTCTCTATATCTAGTAACGTCTTTCTTAAGTAAATAGTTAAGTAAACTTCTTCTTTGTCCTACTTTCTTAAGTAAACCTCTTCTAGAATGGAAATCATGGCTATGTTCTTTTAAATGTTCAGTTAAAGTTTTAATTTCTTCTGTTAAGATTGCTATTTGTACTTCTGGTGAACCAGTATCTGCTTCGCCTCTAGCATATTTCTTAACAATATTTTCTTTAGCTTCTTTTGTAAGTGCCATAAATTTCTCCTTTCATATTTATTCGCTTAATTCTTAGTAAAAAGCCGAGAATTCTTTGAACCAAGAAATAAGTACAAAATTAATATACACTTTATTTTAGATAAATGCAAGCATTTTTATGTATTTTAATCATTTAATACGAATTTGTTACCATCATATTTGTAGTTAATATTATCATCTATTATAGTAGGTTCTATTCTATTGTTAGTAAGTAAACTATTATCTAGCATATATTCTATAGCATAGTTCTGTAGTTCACCATGACTAACGGAGTCACTAGTGACGTTAACATTTATTCCATTAGTAGATAAGTCATTCAAATCATTACTTTCAAAGCCAACTCCTAATACACTTACATTACCAGGTAAGTTCTTACTCAAATCGATGGCTAATTTTTTTGAATTATTGAATCCTACGCTTTTATCTTCTTTGGAAGTAATTATAGTTATAGTACTATCTTTATATTCTTCATATGGAAAGTTTTTAGCACTACTACATCCAAATAAAATAACATTATCTGGTTTTATATTTTCCTTTTTAAGAAGGGTCGCTATTGAGTCTCCATTTCCTTGTGCTCCTGTAAACTCTTCAGCACCCTTACTATATCCCAAAACAGAAACACTAGAAACATTAATATTACCAAGTAATTTTTCTATAGCTTCATTACCTGTCATTCCTAAATCAGTTTTATTTACCAAGCCTGAAACAGTATGAACTATATTTTTTTTGGATACATCCCAATTAGTCACATAAGGTACTAGTACTATATATGGAAGAGTTAATCCATCATTTATCATTTTAGGTAAACCATTATTTAATAAACGAGCACCTGATTC
>JALELF010000078.1 GCA_022771715.1 Bacillota bacterium | reverse complement strand
AAGACATAGAATAAGTAATAAAAGAAGTAAAAGAATGATATCAGATATAGTATTAAGAATAGGAAATAATATAATAAATATAGAAGGGAATAAGAAATATTATAAAGGTTTATTAGAAAGAAATCATATATATTATTCCAAGTTGATAAGTAATTCTTTGAGTATAAATGATTCATATAAAAATACTTTAGCAGTAACGCAAATAAACTTTAATAATTTTGCAGTAAATAAGAGTAGATTAGTAATAAATGAATGTTTAGTAATGGAGAAAAGGAATTTAGATATAGAATTAGAGTTATTTAAAAAGTTTCATATGAATCTAGACAGGATAAAAAAGAAGTGTTATAATAATAACAAGAAGTTAACTATCTTTGAAAGATACTTAGCGATAATGATAATAGAAGAAAAAAGTATGTTAAAAAAGATAGCGAAAGGAAATATAGTCTTAGAAAGAGTGGTGGAAAGAATAATGGAAATAAATGAGAATTATGATGAATGGGTAAGAGTATATGATGTAGTAGAAGAAAATAATAGAATGTGGAGAACAATAGTAGCTAATAAAGAAGAAGAAGTTATTGAAAGAGAAAAGAAAAAAGCTGAAAAGAAAGTTCAAAGAGTAGAGAATAAACTACATAAAGCAGAAAACAATACCATTCAAATAGTAAAGAACTTGTTGAAACAAAATTTAGATATAAATTTGATTAGTGAAGTAACAGGTATGTCAGTAAATAAAATTAAAAGTTTAAATGTTTGATTAGTGTAAAAAGTAAAGAATAAGTGTAAATTTTGCATTTATTCTTTTTTTGTTTATGAAAGTCATGGTATAATGTTTATTGAAAGTAGAGTGATTAAGGTGTTAAAGATTCCAAATCATAAAAGTGAATTAAAAAATAAAAAAATAGCAATCTATAATAAACCAGAATATGTATATATTCCTTTAGTTAATGGAAGTGATACAGATATTACTGTTTTAGTGAAGAAAGGTGACTATGTATATAAAGGAACTCATTTAGGTAAGAGAAAAGGTAATATAAAAATTCCTATTATTTCTACAGTAAGTGGTAAAGTAGTTGACTTTGTAGCAAAACCATATATGAATGGATTAGAAGTAAAATGTGTAAAAATAGAAAATGATTTTAAAGAAAAGTGTGTAGAAACTAAAAACTATGAAAAAATTAATAAAGAGGCTTTTCTAGAACTTTTACATGATAATGGTATAATTGGTTTAGGTGGAGCAGGTTTTCCTACTCATATAAAATATGATAATAAAGAAATTAAGTATTTACTTGTAAATGCAGTTGAGTGTGAACCATATATAACTGCTGATTATGAAGTTTTAAAAACACATACAGAAGAAATTCTAGAAGGCATTGATATGATTCTAGAAATAAATAATATTGATGAAGCGATAATAGCGGTCAAAAAAAGTAATGTAGAACTTATTAAAATACTTAATAACTTTATAGGAACTTATTTAAAAATAAAAATAAAAGAAGTTCCTAATTTATATCCAATGGGTTGGGAAAGAACTTTAATAAAAGAAGTATTTAATGAAACATATGAAAATTTACCTATAGAAAAAGGAATTGTTGTAAACAATGTTTCTACTATATTTGCTATATATAGAGTTCTTAAATATAATGAACCTTTTACAGAAAGAGTTGTAACTTTTGCTGGGAATGGTTTTAAAAAACCACAAAATATTTTAGTTAAAATTGGTACACAAGCTAGTGAAGTAATAAATAGTGTTATAGTCTATAAAAAAGTAGATGAAGTTAACTTTATAGCTGGAGGCCCTATGATGGGAGAAAGCATAAGTACAGATGATTTGATAATTAGCCCTAACTTAAATTCTGTTTTGGTTTTAAAAAATACGCATTATAAAGAAATAGAATGCTTAAGATGTGGTAAATGTATAGATGTTTGCCCTGCTAATATATGTCCTGTTTTAATAAAAGATAGCATTAATAATGTAGAAAAACTAAAAACATTAGATGTTTCTAAATGTGTAAGTTGTGGTTTGTGTTCTTATATATGTCCTTCTAAAATACAAGTTAGAGAGTACGTAAGAAAGGCAAAAGAAAAAATAAAGGAAAGTGATAATAATGAAAATAATAAGTAAAAAAGGTCCTTTTATAAGGGATGATAATAGTACTAACAAAATGATGAATAACTTATTTATCGCTTTATTACCAATTATCTTATTTGCGTTTTATAAGAATGGTTTTTTACCATATAAAAATGGTGATACTAATGTTTATGGACTATTTTATCCTTTAATATTTGTAATAGTTCCTTTACTAACTGGTTTTATAACTGAAACACTTTATGCATTTATTTTTCTAAAAAAAAGAAAAAAAGATTTAATTAATTATACAAATTCATCATTTAGTATTTTTCCGGGTTTATTTTTAGGTTTAATTCTTCCTATTAATACACCACTTGCTATAGTTATATTAGGTTCTTTATTCGCTACTATAGTTGGTAAATTAGTGTATGGTGGCTTTGGTAAAAATATTTTCAATCCAGCTTTAGTTGGATGGATATTTGTAATTACAACATATGCTTTAACGATTACTAGTAAAGGTGGATATTTAAATCCGACAGAAATAGATGCAGTTACTACGGCTACACCTTTATCAAATGTGGTAAGTGGTATTGGTGAATATAGTACTAAAGTAAAACCATATGGTTCATTATTTAATTTTCTAATAGGTACTATACCAGGTGCAGTCGGAGAAACAAGTGCTTTACTTTGTATAATTGGATTTATATATTTAGTTTTTAAAAAAGTTTTAAAATGGATTATACCTGTTATATATATATCTACAGTGTTTTTATTAACACTTATTATAGGGCTTTCTAATGGAGCAGGTATTTGGTATCCTTTATTTCAAATATTAAGTGGTGGATTGATGTTTGGTGCTATATTTATGGCAACTGATCCTGTTACTAGCCCTGTTACTAAACAAGGTCAAATAATATATGCATTTATGTTGGGAATTTTAACAGTTATCTTTAGATATTTAACTCCCTATGCTGAAGGAGTAGCACTTAGTATTTTAACAATGAATTTATTAGTATTTATTTTAGATAAAATAGGTGTTAAAGCTAAAAGTGATAAAAAATATAAATATATTCCTTTAGTTATTATTTCTGTTTTAATTGTTACTACAAGTATTATTGCTTCTTTATCATTTGGTAAAAAAGAAAAAGATTTTAATATTATTTCAAAAGAGGCTAATGGTAGTAAAACAACTTATATTGTTACTAATAAAGGGTATAGTAGTACTATAAAAGCAAGAATAGTTTTAACTGATAATAAAGTATTAGAATACGTTGTGTTAGAACAAAATGATTCTTTCTATAAAAGTATTACTAATAATGATTATTTAAATACTTTAATTAATAATCAATATAATTTAAAAGATTTAGATACTGTTACGGGTGCAACTATAACATCAAGTGCTTTAAAAAATATGCTTGTTAATGTAATTAATGATTATACAAATAATTTGGGATTTACAGAAACAAAACCAATTTCAAAACCAAAGGATTTTGAAGTAATTAGTAAAGAAGAAAACAAAAATAGTGTTGTATATGTTGTGACTCAAAAAAGTTTTGGTGGTAAATTAAAATTACAAATTACTTTAACTAACAGTAAAATAACAGAAATAGAAGTGTTAGAACAAAAAGATAGTTATTTTGATAAAATAATAGATGTTAAATATATAGACAAACTTATCAAAAATCAAAATGATTTAGAAAGTGTAGATGCTGTTACAGGTGCAACTATTTCTTCTAATTCATTAAAGAAAGCTATTACTAATTTAATGAAGGAAATAGAAAATGAAGAGTAAAATAAAAGATATTTTAGTTTTAACAATTATATGTTTTATATGTGGTGTGCTTTTATATTTAACTTATAATTTAACTGGAGGTATATCTTGAAAACAATTATAAATGGTATAAAATATGAAAATCCAACTTTTGTTCTTCTTTTAGGCTTATGTTCTGCTTTGGCTGTTACTAATAAGTTTGAAACTGCTTATATTATGGGAATATGTGTTTTAATTGTTTTAGTTATTTCTAATTTTCTTGTTTCTTTAACAAGAAAGTTAGTTAGTGATAGTATTAGAATTCCTTTTTATGTAATGTTAATAGCGACATTAGTTACTTGTACAGAAATGTTATTAAAACACTTTATTCCTGTTTTATATGAGACACTAGGTATATATTTACCACTTATTGTTGTTAATTGTATTGTTTTAGGTAGAAACTTATCAGTAGCGTCTAAAAATAATGTAAAAACAAGTGTTTTAGATGGAATAGGTATAGGCTTAGGTTATACTTTAGCTTTAATGCTTATAGCTTTAGTAAGAGAAGCACTTGGAAACAATACTATAACTTTAATGGATGAAGTAAGCAAAATTACACATTATAAGGCTATTTATAAAGTGTTTCCTAATAGTGAAGTATTTCCTATTAAATTCTTTGTAACACCAGCTGGTTCATTTCTAACATTAGGATTTTTAATCGCGTTTTTGAAAGGAAAAAAGTATGAATCTAATTAATTTATTAATAACAAGTATTTTTTCTAGTAATATTGTTTTGAGTAGATTTCTAGGTATTTGTCCTTTTATGGGAAGCTCTAAAAGTGTTAAAAATGCGATTAATATGGGATTATCAGTTATATTTGTTGTAACTCTTTCTAGTATTTTATCTTATTTTATATATTATAAAATATTGATACCAACTAATACAACATATTTAAAAACAGTTATGTTTGTTTTAGTTATTGCTTGCATAGTTCAAGCTTTTGAATTGATTTTGAAAAAAACAAATAAGAAGCTTTATAATTTATTAGGTATATATTTACCACTTATAACTACTAACTGTGCAGTTTTAGGAGTTGTTTTGCTTAATATAAATAATAATTATAATTTATTAGAAACTATTATATTTAGTTTAGGTAGTAGTATTGGCTTTATGTTAGTTATAAGTATATTTGCGACTATTAGAGAAAGATTTTCAGAAATTAATGTTCCTAAAAGATTTGAAGGGGTTCCTATTGCTTTTATAACCGCATCGATTATGGCTTTAATTTTTACGAGGTATGTTTTAAAATGATTAGCTATTTATTATTGATTTTCTTAATTATTGTTTATTTATTTTTAAGTAAGAAAAATAAGTGTTATAATTGTAAAGGGTGTGGAAAATGCAAGGAATAATAATATTAACGATTACTGGTTTTGTAATGGGTGTTATTTTAGTTAGTTTAAATGATTTATTTAAAAAGAATAAAAGTGATGATTTTTTGAAATTATTACCAGGATATAATTGTAATTCATGTGGTTTTGGAAGCTGCAAAGGTATGAGTGAAGCTATGCTTAAAGATATAGAAAACTATAAAAAATGTAGACCTTTAAGAGGAGAAGCTTTAAAAAAAATGGAAGAGTTTATTAGTGAGGTGAAGTAATGATTATTGATTTAACTAAGCTTAATAGTGGTATAGAAGAATATACTACGATTGATTTAAGTTATTCTTTTAGCAAAGAAGAATTAAAGGATTCTGAGATATTAGAACTTAATGATGTTAAGATTTATGGAACAATTTCTAAAAATAGTTTGAATGATTACTATCTAGATTTAGAAATTAGTGGTATAATGGTTTTACCGTGTGCGGTTACTTTAAAGCCAGTAAATCATGATTTTAATATCAAAATAAGTGATAATTTGAATGAATTATTATCAGAAATTGATAAAAATATTAAAAAAGTTGAAAATTTACTTGATATTTTTCCTATTGTATGGGAAAATATATTGATGGAAGTTCCCATGCGAGTAGTAAGTTCTGATGTAAGTGATGTTCCTTTAGAAGGAAACGGTTGGAAATTTATTAAGGAAGACTAACGCAAGTTAAAATAAGAAAGAGGTGAATCTTGTGGCTGTACCATTTAGAAGAGTAAGTAAAACTAGAGGCAGAATGAGAAGAACTCATTACAAAATTAGTGAAAATGCGACTACAAAATGTCCAAAATGCGGTGCTGATGTAAGACCACATCGTGTATGTACTGAGTGCGGAACATATAAAGGTAAAGAAGTTATAAAAGAAGAAAAAGTTTCTGAATAAGCTACTGTAATAGGTAGTTTTTTTGTTGCCTTAATGGTTGACTTTAAAATGGCATTATCTTATAATTATATTATGATAAGGAAGATGCTTAATGGATAAGAAAGGTTTCACTTTAATAGAAGTAATTGGTGTAGTTATTATACTTGCTTCTATTGTTTTAATAATTACTCCTAATATAAATAATTCGCTTAAAAACTCAAAAAATAAAGCGTTTGATGTTCAAATAGAAGAAATTAAATCAGCTACAAAGTCTTGGGTAGCTTTAAATAGTGAGAATACACCTAAAGAAGATAATGAAGAAGTTATTATTAATTTGCTTCAACTTAAATTATCTGGTTTAATCGCATATGATTTTAAGAATCCGAAAACTGGAGAATTATTTCCTGATGACATGATGATTAAGATAATAAAGAAAGGTTTAGCTTATACTTATGTTGTTTTAACAGATACTGGAACTTCTAATAATAGTGGTATTGATCCATTTGGACCACAAATTGTATTAAACGGTGGTGTTTATTTATATTTAGAAGTAGGTGAGTTTGGTTCTATACCTGGCGCAACTTATAAGGATAAATTAGGTAATAATGTTAGTGTAAGTGATATAACTTATGAAAAAGATGGTGTTGCGGTAAGTGGTATTGATTATAATAATTTAGGCAAGTATGTTGTTACATATAGTGTAACTTTGGATGGAAAAACTAATAGTATTAAAAGGTATGTTGAAATAGTTGATACTAAAGCTCCTACAATATTAGTTGATGGTTATAGTGATAATGTTTGTGTTGATATAGAAATATCTTCTAGTTTTACATTACCAACTATGAAAGTTACTGATAATTATACAAGTAGTCTTTTAATTGATAAAAAGGTTATTGGAAATATTTCTAATATTCCTGGTATTAAAAGAATTACTTATAGAGCTACTGATAGTAGTGGTAATAGTAGTGAATTTATTTTATGTATAAATATGAGAGACACTATAAAGCCAGTTATTACAAATGTTGAAAATGTATGTAATGCTTCTTTAAAGAAAAATGTTATTACTGTTAGTGCTAGTGACACGGGTACTGGTTTAAATAGATTAGCTTATTCTTTTGATGATGGTAAAACTTGGCAAGAAAATAATTATTTTATAAGTGATGAATCTTTGATTGTAAGAGTTAGAGATAAGGTTGGTTTGATTTCTGATGGTGTAGATGTGGTTGTTGATGAAAAATGTAATGTTTATAAAGAAGAAATATTAAATGGAACATATCCAGTATTAGATGAAAAAATGATAGCTATTACGTATACTGAAACAGGTATACCAAAAGTGGCAGATGAATCTAGTGAATGGTATAGTTATGCAAGTAGAAAGTGGGCTA
>JALELF010000055.1 GCA_022771715.1 Bacillota bacterium | reverse complement strand
CATCGATATTAGCATTACCACCTAATTTAATAGGTTGGTATGAGTTCATAGAGCTAATTCTCTCCCTCATTCTTGATAAAAGTTATACTTAAATTATAGTATTATTAATATTAATAGTCAATAATAATCCAATAAAAATCTAAAAATATATAATACATAGTGACCCCTAGGTTATTATGTATTTTTTTAATTTTAATATTTTATTGATTATTAAAAAAATAACTAACCTATTTAGTAATAATCATTTTAAGAGAATCGTATACTTTGTTTATTAAATTAAAACTATTAGCGTGCCTAGCATGTCCTAACCATGAATTAAATGATAATTCCATTTTTTTATAATTTATTTTATTATTGATATAAAGTTTTTTCCATATTTTAATATTATTTTTTATTTTCTTTTTACTTCTATTTCTAAGTAAAATATGAGTTTCAAATATTCTATATCCACAAAAATTAATGCCCATTTTATTAGGATATATTCTTGATTTATTATTTAAATTTAAATGTAATTCTTTGTTTAAAAATATAGATATTTCTTTTAATAATAATTTTGCTTTAACCTTGCCTTTTTCCAAAATAATAAAATCATCCATATATCTTATATAATATTTTACTTTTAATTTTTCTTTTACATATTTATCAAGCTCATTCAAATATATATTAGCAAAACTTTGACTTGTATAATTACCTATCGGTATTCCCTTACCAAAACTATCATATATAAATATTTTAGTAATTTTAATCAATTTTTCATCTTTTATATATTTTTTCATTATTTTAAATAATATATCTTTATCAATACTGTAAAAATACTTAGCTATATCACATTTTATTATATAATAACTATTATATTGTCTCTTCATTAATCTCATATATTTTTGCGTTTTATATACAGCTTTATGTGTGCCTTTACCTTCAATGCAAGCATAAGAATCATTTATAAATCTTGGTACTATATATGGTTTTATAAATTCTTCAATATACCAATTTTGGACTATTCTATCTTTATACGGTAAAGCAGATATTATTCTTTCTTTGGGTTCATATATTTTAAAAACAAAATAATTTCCCAATCTATAAGTATCTTTTTTTAAACTATTTAATATACTTAGTATATTAGTTTCTAAATCTATGTTAAATTTCATAACACATTTCTTATTATTTTTATTTTTACTTGTTCTAACATGTGCTTTAAGTAAATTATCAAAAGTTAACTTATCATCATACTTTATTTTTATTGTTTTAGACATTTATTAATCCAATACCCTAATAAATTACCAATATTATATATTTTTTTACTCCAAGCACCATAATTAGTTGAATTAATATACTTTTTTTTATAAGAAATTCTTATCAAAACTTTTAACATTTTTAAATTAGTATCTATTTGATTTAGAATAAGTAATCTTTTATTTTTATCTCTTTCTTTTTGAGCTTTTATTATCAATTCTATTCCATTATATGTTTTATTTTTTATATAACTTACTAAATTATTTTTTTCATTTTTAGGATATTTTATAGTTATATTTTCTGTATAATAAATCATTTCTAAATATTGTTTATAAATCATTAAATCTTCTAAACTATTCATTAATGTATTCCTTTATTTCTTTTAAAAATTCTATTACATTATCAATATCTATCTTTTTTATTTTATTTACAGGTTCTTCTATTATTTCTATATCCAATTTTAAATTATCAAAAATACTTAAATATTTTTCTAAACTATTTTTAGGAAAACCACACTTTACTACATCTTTATTTAAATTAGTTAAACACAAAGTAGTTATTTTACTTATATTTTTAGCATCTTCATCTAAAAATATATAAAATGCACCACTTTTAAACAAATAATATTTATTATTATTATCTTTCTTTTTTTCTAAATATTTTAAATACATTTTACTCATAATTCCTCCAACTAAATTCAAAAAAAACAGCAAAAAAATTAATTTTTACTGCTTTTTCGTATATTCTCATTTTCAAAAGTTTACTCACAAAAATATACTATTAATGTGTTTATTCACAAACGTGAAAAGGAATTAAACTTCTATGACAAGCTTTTAAATAAATCCTTAAATTTATTTGTTAAAGATAATTATGTCATAGTCTATAAGAACGGCACGGAAAGAGATGAACTCGTTCGCGTTACCGTTGTTACCTTCAAAGTTCCAAAGGCCTGCATTAGCACCGTTGTTGTAGTTGCCTCCGCGATTAAGCCAAGGGTTAGCAGGAAAAATCCTAAATTTTTTTACAGTTTAATCCCTAGTATATCTAATATAGTTATACCTTTATTTTAATTTATATGCCTT
>JALELF010000084.1 GCA_022771715.1 Bacillota bacterium | reverse complement strand
AAAATATATAATAGAAAAGAATAAAGAATCTAAGATAGTAAAACTACAAGAAAGTGCTGATTATAATGTTTTAACTGGTGAAAAATTTACTGATGATGAAACTGGCATGGAAACTAAAAAGAATTTACTTGGATATTTAGGAGGAAGTGAAATACCTGTCGCTATAAATATTTTTCCTAAAGATTTTGATTCTAAAGATGAAATAACAACTTATTTAGATGAATATAATAAAAATCATGATCAAAAAATTGTTTATACAGACATGGGAGCAATGATATCTAGTTTGTCTGGAAATGTAATGGACGCTATTACGGTTGTATTAATTGCTTTTTCAGCTATTTCACTTATTGTTTCATCAATTATGATTGGAATAATTACTTATATATCTGTCTTAGAAAGAACTAAAGAAATTGGTGTTTTAAGAGCTTTAGGAGCTAGAAAGAAGGATATTACTAGAGTATTTAATGCTGAAACATTTATAATAGGTGTCACTTCTGGTTTAATTGGTTTAATTATTGCAAGGCTTTTAATATTCCCAGCTAACAGTATTATTTACGATTTAACTAGTTTAAATAATGTTGCTAAGATGAATCCAATTCATGCATTATTATTATTGTGTGTTAGTATGGCACTTACTGTAATTGGTGGAGCTATTCCTGCAATTATGGCTTCTAAGAAAGACCCTGTTATTGCTCTTAGAACTGAATAAAATGTAAAACTCATTCAAAAAATTATTTTAATTACAAAAAAAGTATTGACTTTAAATAAATAAAAGTTGTATATTAGTGATAATTTATTTTGGGAGTGGGTATTATGAACTATACAAATAGTATTATGATTAATTATGAAATAAAATGTTTTTCTAGCATATCTTTTTCATGCGCTTGCTCTTTAAATAATGATGATAATGAAAACGGTGTTAAAAATTAATTATTTTTGCGCCGTTTTTTTGTTATCTAAAAGGAGGAGGTGTTTTGTGAATAATATTACATTAAATGATTTGCTTAATGAGATTAAAAGTTATAATCCAGAAGAAGTAGAAATCATAAAAAAAGCTTATTTGTATGCCGAAAGATTACATAGTGGACAAGTTAGACAAAGTGGAGAACCTTATATAACTCATCCTTTAAATGTAGCATATATATTAAGCGAAATGCATGCTGATAGGGATACGGTGTGTGCAGGTCTTTTACATGATACTTTAGAAGATACTGATATTACTAAGGAAGAAATAGCGCAATCTTTCAATCAAAATGTTGCTAATTTAGTTGATGGTGTAACGAAACTATCTAAACTTAACTTTTCATCTAAACAGGATCAGAATTATGCTAATACAAGAAAAATAATAACAGGTATAACAGAAGATGTAAGAATAATAATTATTAAATTAGCTGATAGACTTCATAATATGAGAACATTAGAATTTAAATCAGCTTTTAAACAAAAGGAAAATTCGCTTGAAACGATGGAAATATTTGTCCCGCTTGCTTATTATATAGGTGCTTATAGAATAAAGAGCGAATTAGAGGATTTATCGCTTAGATATTTAAAACCTGATATGTATAAGAAAGTTGAAGAACAAAAGTTAAAAATTGAAGAATCTAGTATTGATTGTTTAGGTGAAATGTTATGTAAAATCGAAAAAATATTGAAAGATAGAAATATACCTAATGAGATAAAGGTAAGAACTAAAAATATATATGGTATATATAAAAGATTAAATGAAGGGCATAAGTTATCTGATATACATGATTTATTATCATTAAAAATAATGGTTGATGAAATAGAAAACTGTTATAAAACTCTAGGTATTATTCATAATGAATATCATCCTATAAATGATAAATTTAAAGATTATATATGTAATCCTAAAACTAATATGTATATGAGTTTACATACAACTGTATTTGGACCAGATGATAGATTAGTTCAAACTCAAATAAGAACATTTGATATGGATAAAATAGCGTCTTTTGGACTTACTGCATATTGGGATTATCAAAAAGGAAAAGCTAGAGATGTAATGCAAGAAGATTTAAAGAAAAAATTTCAATTTTTTAAATCATTAACTGAAATTAATTCAATGTTTGGAGATAATCAAGAATTTGTAAATCAAGTTAAAAATGAATTATTTGCTGATAGGATTTATGCATATACAACAAAAGGAGATATTATTGAATTACCTAAAGGAGCTACTGTAATAGATTTTGCTTATAAATTGGATGCAGATATAGCTAATACTATGGTAGGGGTATTTGTAAATGATGAATATGTACCAATAGATTATGTTTTACAAAATAAAGATAGGGTTAGAATTGTTACTGATGATTTATCTTTTGGTCCTAGAAAAGATTGGATAGATAAGGCACATACTAGTTTGGCAAAAAAGAAGATAAGAGAGTTTAATAAAAATAATGAATAAAGTGATTTATATAGATTTTGATGGTGTACTTGTTGATACTCCAAAATTTATAAATGAAGAATTAAAAATAAATGGAAATTCAGAAGAAACTTGTAAAAATTTTCCATGGGATTACTTTTTAGAAAATACTTTTGTGATTGATAAGTAGTTTAAATAGTAGGTATAAAATATGAAGAGGTATCAAGAAAGAATAAAAATAAAAAAATAGAAACTATTTATAAACTGTCCAACTTTTGGGGTTCAGTTCAAAAGTTGGTCGCTCTTTTTTATTTAGTCCTTGACAAAGGTTACACTTTATTTATTAGTTTATTCTATTTTAGGGGATGAGTATTATTAAGTTGGCATTAGTGTAGATATATAAACGTAAGAATTGTGAAAAGAGGATTTATTATATGAAAATAAAACAATATAAAAAAATAATAGAAACAATGTCAGAAAAGTATAATTATAAATTAGAAATATGTAAAAATAACATAATTGAATGTATGAAGGAATATGATAAAGAAACATTTGTAAAAAACATGTATAATTATAGAAAATTAATTAAAGAACTTATTTTAGATGTAATAAATGAATTTGAAGAGTTAAAAAAAATA
>JALELF010000050.1 GCA_022771715.1 Bacillota bacterium | reverse complement strand
TTACTAGAAATAGTTAAAGTAATATTTTTATTAGTTATTTTATCTAATCTTTTGTGAGCAGGGATAGACTGACCTATTATAGTACCAGTATCATATTCACTTTCTTTAGTTACAAATGATATTGTATAGCCACGAGATTCTAACCATTTCTTAGCTTGTGATTGTGAGTAAGTAGAAAAGTCAGGAAGTAGGGAATAATAAGTAGGTTCAGTATATTCAGAGCCTGTTTTAGTAGATACATAAGGCTCATCAATAGAATAACTAAATTCTTTAACTAAAATAGGTTTTTCTAAATTCAAATTATATCGCATTTCTTTACTAACAGATTCAATACTTTTTTCATTTAAAATATAATCCCATAAAACTAAACCCATGTTTTCATCATAAATCATTTGTCCATTACCTTGAAGTAGTAAAGAGTTTATTTTAAAATCTCCACTAGTTAATAATAATTCTTTACCAATATTATAGAATGATAATATTTGATCAGTACTAAAGTTAGTATCTATATTTCGAGAAATTGAATTTAATATATCGGTAATTTGATCAATGTTTCTAATATTCTTAACTTTATCTAAAATAGCTTTGATTACTGCTTGTTGGTTTTGCTCACGATCTAAATCACCACCAGCTTGACTATGTCTATCACGTGATAAAACTAGAGCTTGCTCACCATTTAGATGTTGAACGCCTTTTTTTAAACATATTGGAATTTTTCTATCACTATTTCCTACACACATATCAACTGGAACATTAGCTGTAATACCACCAAGAGCATCAACTAATCCAACGACACCTTTGAAGTTAATTTTAACATAATAGTCGATTGGGACATTTAAGAAGTTTTCAATTGTATCAATCATACAATCTGTACCATTCCAAGCGGCATGTGTAATTTTATTTTCATAGTGATCTTTAAAACACATAATAGGAACATAACTATCTCTTGGAATACTTAACATTGTAATATTAGAAGTAGAAGGATTAAATGTTACGACAATCAAAGAGTCACCATTAGACGCTACTGAACTATCAAGTCCATCTTTTTCAGAGTCAACACCCATTAATAAAATAGAAAAAGGTTCAGTTAATTTTTTAGTTGAAACAACTTCATCTTTTTTAACTTTTTTGTCTTTTGAAGTAATTACTTTTGTTTCAGTACTAATATTAGTAAATTTTTCGATAGAAGAAAACATACTAGTATAGCCACTTGAAATAAAAATAGCATCTATATTTTTATCATATAAATCAGATAACATAGTAGCAAACCCACTATAGTTTACTAATTCATTATCATTTAAAGAATTTTCATCAATTATTTCCTTACTGATTATGTATCCATCTATAGAAGATGTATCTTCTATTATACCTATCTTTAGTTTTTTAACATCGCTTATACTATTAATTGAACTATCGTTTAGAGTTACTAAACTAGTAGAATATACTTCATAATTTTTACTAACATTATCAATAGAACTATAAACTTTATTGATGTAAAATCCTATAGACATACTAATAATTATATATATAAAACTAAAAGCTGAAAATATAGTATAATATCTTGCTTTTCTTTTAAATCTTACAAATTTAAGACATTCATCTATTAATAATAAATCAATTGATAAAAGAAGTCCCATTAACAAGTATCTTCCTTTATTTTCAATACCATTTAATAAATAGATTGTATATATCAAATAACAGTTAACTATTACTGCTAATAAAGTAATAACTGTAACGCTTATTTTTTTAACACTTATTTTTGCGCTTTTTTTAGCCATCAATATCACCTTTAATAATTATATATTATTTAAATAAAATATTCAAGTAACGATATTTAAATTTTTATATAACCTTTGATACAAAATATATCGTATAAACTTTCAAATAAAATCATATAATATTAAAGAAATTAGCACTCAACTATTGACAATGCTAAAACGTAAGAGTATAATTTTATTTGTTAACAGAAGAGTGGTGAATATGCTTACAAATAGACAAGAATCATTATTAAAGTTAATTGTAGAAGAATACATAAAAAATGCTAGACCAGTTAGTAGTAAATCACTAAGTGATACTTTGAATTGTTCTAGTGCGACAATTAGAAATGAAATGGCTTATTTAGAAGATAATTTTCTAATTGAAAAAACTCATACTTCTTCAGGAAGAGTTCCAAGTGAAAAAGGCTATCGTTATTATGTTGATCATATAATGAAACCAAGGGAGCTAAATGGAGAAGATATGTTAAAACTACAGACCATATTTAATAATCAGTCACTAATGCTTAGTGATGTCATTGAAAAGAGTATGGAAATAATATCAGAACTTACTAGTTATACTTCCGTTGTTTTAGGGGAATCATCTAGTGATAATTTAGTAACAAGAGTAGAAGCTGTTCCGATTGATGAAAAGAAAATAATTGCTTTGGTAATAACTGATAAAGGACATGTTGAACATAAAAATGTTTTCTTTGAACAAACAGTTGATACAAAAGAGATAAAGCAAACAGTTGATATAATTAACAAATTAATAGTAGGAACACCAATAAGTGAAGTTAGTACTAAATTAGAGTTTGAAGTTAAACCAATTATAGAACAATATGTAAAACAGCATGAAGTTTTATATAATGCTTTCTATAACGCTTTCAATGATTTTACAAAAGAAGCATCAAGTGTTAAAATGTCAGGAACTAGTAATATATTAAAGCAGCCTGAATTTAGTGATATTGATAAAATAAGAGAAATTGTTAGTAAATTTGATGACAAAGAAATGGTTAAAAACATTAAAGAAGAAGATAGTGGCATTAACATATACATAGGTAGTGAAAATGAGTTTGATGATGATGTAACAATTATAAAAACAAAGTATTCAATTAGAGGAGAAACTGGAACAATCGCTTTGATAGGTCCAAAAAGAATGGAATATGATAGAGTAATAACATTACTTAATTATATAA
>JALELF010000045.1 GCA_022771715.1 Bacillota bacterium | reverse complement strand
AAAAGACTATGAAAATAAGTCTTTTTTTGTTATAATGATATAGTGAATAGAGGTAAAAAAATGAAAAAAATTAAGGACAATTGGGGATATATAGTATCATTGATACTTTTAATTATATTTATAATATGGATGATTTTTGATTATACAAAAAAGAAAAATATTTTACAAGAATATAGTAAAAATTTCTTTTACATGGATACTTATATAAATGTAAGAATATACTCAAATAATTCTAAAAAAGCAAATGAAGCACTAAATGAAATAGATAAAATATATTCAGACTATCATAAATTAGTAGATAGATATAATAAATATGACAATATAAAAAATATATATTATATAAATAATAATGATTCAGATAGTGAGTATTTAGAAATAGATTCAAGACTATATGATTTAATTGAATATGGGCTAAATGCTTATAAAGAAACTAATGGTTTAATAAATATTAATATGGGAGAATTAATTGATATATGGAAAACTTACCGAGAAAAAGAATCAGGAGTTCCTAGCACAGAAGAATTAATGAGTGCCAATATAGATATAAATAGAATCAAAATTTCTTCAAATAAAATACTTAATAATCACCCCAATATTGATTTAGGAGCTTTAGCTAAAGGTTATGTTTCAGAAATAGTTAGTGAATATTTAGAGAGTGTTGGATTCGATAAATACCTAATAAATGCAGGTGGTAACGTAATTGTAGGAAACCATTATGGAGATGGGGAATACAAAATAGGAATAGAAGATCCTACTGATTCAAACGGTATTTATGAAATTATAAAAGGAAATAACATTTGTATAACTACCAGTGGTGACTACCAAAGATATTATGATTATAATGGGGTAAGATATCATCATATAATAGATCCTAATACATTATATCCAAGTAATTATGTAAAAAGCGTAACAGTAATAACTAAAGATGGAGCTTTAGGGGACATGTTATCAACCGCATTATTCTTAATGAGCGTAGATGAAGGAAAAGAATTCATAAAAAAATATGATAATGTAGAAGCAGTTTGGTATACAACTGATAATGAAACTATTAAATCAGAAGGTTTTGATAAATATGAACAAAAATGATGTTCAATTAATTGTTGTATTATTAGTTTTTTCATTAATTTCAATTGTATTTATTAAAACAAATAAAAAAAATGGTGATATATTTAAGATTTATTATGAAAACGATATAATATTAGAAGAAAAATTAAGCAAAGATAATATTTATGAAGTAGAAGGTTATAATGGTAAAGTAAAAGTAGAAGTGAAAAATAATAAAATAAGAGTAATAGAAGAAACAAGCCCACTTCACATCTGTCAAAAACAAGGCTTTATTTCTAAACCATCAGAAACCCTTATTTGCTTACCCAATAAAATTATAATCAAAATAGAAAGTACAGACTTAGATGGAGTGATAAGATAATGGAACTAAAAAAAATAACACGATTATCAATGCTTCTTGCTCTTTCAATTGTATTAAGTTTAGTTGAAAGTGTAATACCTTTATTTAGTGGAATTATACCAGGATTAAAATTAGGTCTTGCCAATACTGTTGTTTTGACAGTTTTGTATCTATATTCATTTAAAGACGCTATATATTTATCACTTTTAAGAGTAATATTAATTGGTATTTTAAGAACAGGAATATTTAGCATTCCCTTTTTATTTAGTTTAGGTGGAGCATTCTTAAGTATCATTGTAATGAGTATATTTAAAAAAACTAAACTATCTATTGTAGGTGTTAGTGTACTAGGTTCTATTTTCCATTCAATTGGTCAAATTATAATAGCGTTTCTAATACTTAATAATAATACTATGTTTTATTATTTGCCATTTTTATTAATATTTTCAATACCAACCGGTGTTATTACAGGATTAATAAGTAAAGAATTAATCAAATATTTAAAAAATAATTGATTTAGTAAAAAAAATATAATATAATTAAATAAAATAAGGAGGAGAAAATGAAAAAAGTATTTTTAAGTTTAGCATTAGTATTTTTAGCTTGCCTTACAGGCTGTGAAAAAGTAGAGACTGGTATTTATAAAGAAGGAACATACATGGGATATGATTCATATGAGTCATATGGTAAAAATTATGTGACAACTGCTGTTATATATGTAGATGAAAATGGTTTGATAAAATCATGTTATATTGATGCAACTTATGATAAAGATGGTGTATCTACAACTAAAAAGACACTTGGTGATGACTATGGTATGAAAGAAACATCAGCAAATATTGGTGTTATACCTGGTGGAAGTGAATGGTATGAACAAGTAAAAGTTATAGAAGATAAAGTAGTTAGTGAACAAAATCTTGATTGGGTTAAATGGCAAGATGAAGAAAAAACTAAACTAGATTCTATAAGTGGTGTTACTATTGTAGCTGATAGATATATTAACGCTATTACTAATGCATTAAAACAAGCAAAATAGGACTATGTCCTTTTTAATTATAAAGGAGAATGAAAATGATAAAACATTTAAAAGAAAATGAATTTGATAGTGCGATTAATAAAGATTTAGTTTTAGTTGACTTTTATGCTGAATGGTGTGGTCCATGCAAAATGCTAGGTCCTGTTTTAGAAGAATTATCAAATGAAAGAAGTTTAGAAATTTGTAAAATAAATGTTGATGAATGTGAAAATTTAAGCAGAAATTTAGGTATAATGAGTATTCCGACTTTACTTTTATATAGTAATGGTAAATTAATAACAAGACATACTGGCTTTATGACAATGGATGAAATCAAAAATTGGATAGAAGAAAATAAATAGAAATTTATATTTCTTTTTTTTTTTATACATGTTATACTTTTATTAAGTAGACGGAAGTGATAATGTGGGTAGCTATTACGATAAGTATAAAAAGTATGAAGTGTTAAAAGATAGTGATATTGTAACTAGTAGTAACTTTTTAAGGGAAATTTGCAAACAAAATCTTTCTAATGCAAAGTCTTCTAATCTTAATATAATGGAAAGTAGATGGAAAGAATCTAGTAAAAGTATTATCACTAATCAAATTATGGGAAGTATTACTGACTTTTTGAATAAACTTAATAATAGTGTTGATGATTTAACAAGCGCGTGCTCCTTAGCTAAACAGTTATCTATAGTAGTAGAAAAAATAAAAAGTGAAGATGCTATTTTAGATAACTTAAATAGTGAATTATCTAGTATTATAAATGATATTAGGCACACACCAGAAAAAATATATGAAATAGAAATAATAAAAGGTAAAAACGTTAGTACTTCTAAAACCAATCCTCTTTATACTTCTTTTCTTCATTATTTTACGCCAGTATTCGTTTCAAAGATATCAATAAGAAATGGCAACATTGCTTCCTGTTCCCTAACATATGATTGATAGCTAATATATTTTTTTATTACGGAGTGACAGTATTTCTTTTGTATCTGTACAATCTCCCCAAGATTTTTTATTCTCACTGCGTTTGGGAATATATATTCTTCTCCTTCAATGTAATCTTGAATTTGCAGTATAATGTCTTTTGGTAAAACCTCATATATTTTTGGATAGCTCATCCTGCACCTCCTAAAAAATAAATCTTAGGATTAGCAAAAGCT
>JALELF010000048.1 GCA_022771715.1 Bacillota bacterium | reverse complement strand
AGATGGTAGTAATTACATTACTGATAAATCACCATTAGGTGCTGCTGTAATGGGTAAAGTAGAAGGAGATACATTCAGTTATTTAACACCAGTAGGTTTAGAATTAAATGGTATTATAAATGAAGTTTATAAAAAACAAAGTAAACAAAAATAAGAGTTGAAAACTCTTTTTCTTTGCTTAAATATTGAATTTATTGTATAATTTTTATTGGAGGCGAATTTATGCAAGATTTTGAATTAAAAAATGTAAAAGGTACTTTTGATTTCTTACCAGAAGAACAAATAATAAGAAATAAAATAACTAACACGCTTAGAGATTCTTTTGAGTTATATGGATATTTACCACTTGAAACTCCTATAATTTGTTATTATGATTTACTTGCTAGTAAATATGCAGGTGGTAGTGAAATACTAAAAGAAGTATATAAATTAGAAGATCAAGGAAAAAGAAAGTTAGGTCTTAGATATGATTTAACTGTGCCATTTTCTAAAGTAATAGGTATGATGAAAGAACCAGTACTTCCATTTAAAAGATATGAAATAGGTAAAGTATTTAGAGACGGTCCTGTTAAAATGGGCAGAAATAGAGAATTTTATCAATGTGATGTTGACGTTTGTGGTGTAAAAGATATTAGCATAGAAGCAGAACTTTTTTCTATGACAGTATATGCTTATACAAAATTAGGAATAGATATTGAAATAAAATATAATAATAGAAAACTATTATCTGGTCTTATTTTAGAATGTGGAATTAAAGAAGACATTATATCTAATGTAATTTTAATAATTGATAAATTAGAAAAAATTAGTAAAAAAGAATTATATTTTGAATTAAATAGTATTGGAGTAAATGAGAGTATCGCTGATAAGTTATTTTCTTGTTTTAGTTTAAGTTTAGAAGAAATAAAAGATAAATATATAAATACTAATAATGAATTATTAAAACAAGGTATAGAAGAAATACTAGAATTAAATGCTTATTTAGAAGGAATGAATATTATTAAATATACATCATTTAAACCTTTTTTGGCACGTGGACTTGAAATATATACAGGAACAGTATGGGAAATTTTTGATAAAAAAAATCGTATTACTTCAAGTTTAGGTGGTGGTGGTAGATATGATAAAATCATTACTAATTTTATAAATGATGGAAATATTTATCCTGCTGTTGGTATGAGTTTTGGACTTGAACCAATCTATACTATCTTAAAAGAAGAAAATATAAAAACACCTTTATATGACTTATATATTTTTCCTTTTGAAATGAGTCCTGAAATACTAAATATAGCACAAACATTAAGGCAAAGTGGTATTAAAGTAATTGTAGAAATGAATAGAAAAAAGATAAAAAAAGGCCTTGATTTTGCTAATAGAAACAATATACCCTATGTTATTATAGTTGGTGAAGATGAAATAAAAACTAATACTTATTCTTTAAAAAATATGTTAACGGGAGAACAAAGAAGTTTGTCTTTAGAAGAAATAGTAAAGGAATTAAAAAATGAAAATTAAGTATGAATTAATAAAAAATGATGGTAATGCTAGACTTGGTGTATTACATACTAATCATGGTAGTTTTTCAACTCCTATGTTTATGCCAGTAGGGACAATAGCGAATGTTAAAACACTTACGCCAGAACAAGTTAGTGCTTGTAATTCAGCTGTTATTTTATCAAATACTTATCATTTATGGTTGAGACCAGGGGAAGATGTAGTAGATCATGCAGGTGGATTACATAAATTTATGAATTATAATGGTCCTATTTTGACTGATAGTGGTGGCTTTCAAGTATTTTCTCTAGCTAATCCCAAAGATATAACAGAAGAGGGAGTTACTTTTAAAAGCCATTTAGATGGTAGAAAATTATTTTTAACGCCAGAAATATCAATAAATGTTCAAAATAAACTAGATAGTGATATAGCAATGAGTTTTGATGAATGTATTCCTTATCCAGCTAGTTATGAATATGCTAAGAATAGCACAGAAAGAACGTTACGTTGGGCTAAAAGAGGAAAAACTGCCTTCAATAATGAAAATCAATCATTATTTGGTATTGTACAAGGTGGCGAATATACTGATTTAAGAGAATTTAGCGCTAAAGAGACTGTTAAAATAGGATTTGATGGATATAGTATTGGTGGTACTAGTGTCGGTGAAGATAAAAAAACAATGTACAAAATGATAGAAGATGGTATTAGATATTTGCCAGTTGATAAACCAAGATATTTAATGGGAGTAGGAGACCCTATTGATATTTTAGAAGGAGTTACTAGAGGAATAGATATGTTTGACTGTGTTTTACCTACTAGAATAGCTCGTCATGGTAATGCTTTTACTCATTATGGTAAAATTAATTTAAAAAATGCTAAGTATAAAGAAGATTTTACAAGCATAGAATCAACTTGCGATTGTTACACTTGTAAGCACTATACTAAAAGTTATATAAGACATTTAATAACTTGCAATGAAAGTTTAGGTGGAACACTTCTATCTATTCATAATATTCGTTTTTTAATAAAATTAACTGAAGATATAAGAGAAGCTATAAAAAAAGATAATTTATTGAAATTTAAAAAAGAATTTATTGATAACTATACTAAAAAGATTTAGTTAGTTTCTTAAATTCTTTTTCATTTTCTGGTAAATAATCAATCATATATGAACAATCATAATTACTTTCTTTAAAATCATTTATAAATGATAAGATTTTACTTAATTCATTATTTTTGAAACCTATATCCATATGTTTTATTGTAGACCAGCTTCTTTTTTGAATCAAAGCAAGAGTTAAAATATTAAATAGGTATATATCACATCTTTTATCTACTTCTTTGAAGTAATCGTAATACTCTT
>JALELF010000017.1 GCA_022771715.1 Bacillota bacterium | reverse complement strand
TTTAAAAAAAACAATATTTTTAAAATTTTATTATAATTACTACTTTACTTTGTAAAATACTAAAAATTATGGTAAAATTTTGATAGGAAGATGATACTGATAGAAAGAAATATTACTTCGTAAATAAGTTTTACATAAAATTAAATGGGGATGATAAAATGAAAAATATAGAAATTAAAACATATGATGAATTAGTTAAGAAATTAAAAACATATTTAACTGAAGAAGAAATAAAAAAAGTAACTAAGTCATATATGATAGCGTTTGAGAAACACTTTGGCGAAAAAAGATTAACAGGAGATGACTATATAGTTCACCCTTTAAATGTAGCGTATATTCTCGCTAATATAAATGCTGATTATCAAACAGTATCTGCTGCTTTACTTCATGATGTAATGGAAGAAAATAAAATAACTGCTTTAGAATTGGAAAGTGAAGTAGGCTTAGAAATTGCCAAACTTGTAGAAGGTGTTAATAAAATAAATAAGCTAAGTTTTACTGGTGACAATGAACAAGTAATCGCAAATCATAGAAAAATATTAGTAGGTTTATCAGAAGATGTAAGAGTCATAATTATAAAATTAGCAGATAGACTTCATAATATGCGAACTCTTTGGGCAATACCAGAAGAAAGACAAAAAAGAAAAGCAAAAGAAACTTTAGATATTTTAACACCTATTGCTCATAGATTAGGTATGAGTAGTATTAAATCAGAATTAGAAGACTTGTCTTTAAGGTACTACAAACCAGATGCTTATTTTCAAATAGTTGAAAAATTAAATCAAACTAAAATGGAAAGAGAAAACCTAGTTTTAGAAATGATGAATGAAGTAAGTACTATTTTAAATGAACATAATATTAAACATGAAATAAAAGGTCGAGCTAAAGCTATTTATAGTATTTATAATAAACTAAATAAAGGTAAAAAATTTAGTGATATATATGATTTATTAGCGCTTCGTGTATATGTAGATACAGAGAGTGATTGTTATCAAGTATTAGGATTAATTCATTCAAAATATAAGCCTCTTCCTAAAAGGTTTAAAGATTATATAGCTATGCCTAAAGCAAATATGTATCAATCATTACATACAACTGTTTTTGGACCAGGTGGCAATTATTTTGAGATTCAAATAAGAACATATGAAATGGATAAAGTAGCTGAAAACGGAATCGCTTCCCATTGGTCTTATAAAGAAGGTGGCAAAGCTAATTTACAAAGTGCTATGGAACAAAAATTACAATTCTTCAAATCAATAATGGGACTAAATGATACAAACGAAGAAGAATTTATGAGTTCTGTTAAAGAAGATTTGTTTAAAGATTCAATTTATGTGTTTACACCTAAAGGAGATGTTATAGAGCTTCCTAGTGGTTCAACTCCAATAGATTTTGCCTACAAAGTTCATTCTGAAGTAGGAGATAAAATGGTAGGTGCTTTAGTAAATGATAATATAGTACCACTTGATTATGAACTAAAAGATAATGATATAGTAAAAATAAATACCAATAAAAATTCTATAGGTCCATCTAAAGAATGGATAAATATGGCCTATACTACTCAAGCTAAATCTAAAATCAAAAATTTCTTTAGCAAAATAGATAAAAAAGATTATCAAAAAATAGGTGTAGAATTATTAAATAAAGAATTAAGAAAGAAAAAAATAAGTATAAATGAATTTTTAAAAGAAGAAAATGTTAATAAAATACTTGCAGAATTAAAATATAGTTCTTTAGATGATCTTTACATAGCTTTAGGAAACTACAAAATAACACCTAATATAGTTATAAATGTTATTTATAAAGAAACCGAATCAAAAGAAGAAATAATTCTTAAAAAAGCTCAGAATCGTAAAGAAGAATTACCTGTTATAAAAAATGATATAATTGTAGAAGGAATAGATGAAATAAAAGTTAATATAGCCTCTTGTTGTAAACCAATACCAGAAGATAAAATAATAGGTTATATTACTAAAGGAAATGGAATATCTGTACATAGATTAGATTGTCCTAATATAAGTAATTTAGAAGAAAGAATTATAGAAGTAAAATGGAATGAACTTGTGAATAAAAAGTATCCTACTAACTTATTGATACACGCTAGAGAAAATAAGAATGTTTTATTAGATATAATTGCTAAAACTTCCAATACTGATATTACTGTTTTAAACATTAATTTTATAAATAACAATGATAATTTCTTATATGAATTAGTTGTATCAGTACAAAATGTAACTAGTTTAAATAAGTTTATGAATGATATAAGAAGTATTCCCAATATTTTAGATGTAGAAAGAAGTATAAAATGAAAGTAGTTGTTCAAAGAAGTAAAAAATCGTCTGTAGAAGTAGATAATGTAGTTGTTGGGAGTATTGATAAAGGCTTAGTCGTATTAGTAGGATTTACTCATGGAGACGATATTCATGATATTGAATATCTAGTAGATAAGATAATCAATTTAAGAATTTTTGATGATGAAAATGGCGTAATGAATAAAAGTATATTAGATGTAAATGGAAGTATTTTAAGTATTTCACAATTTACTTTGTATGCTGATACTTTAAAGGGTAGAAGACCTAGCTATGTGAATGCTTTAAAAAATATAGAAGCTAAGCCTTTATACGATTTATTTAATGAAAAATTAAGAGAAAAAATTAAAGTAGAAACTGGTATTTTTGGTAGTGATATGAAAGTAGCAATTACTAATGATGGTCCAGTTACAATAATCATGGAGAGTAGATAATATGTTAAAAAACAAAATAGATTATAAATTAGTTAATTTAGCCCTTATTATTTTTATGGGATACTTAATTTACCAAACAAAGTCACTATGGCTTTCTATAGTAAGTTTAGTTATTAAAATTGTTTTCCCATTTTTAGCGGCATTTGCAATTGCTTATGCGCTATATCCTTTACTTAAATATTTTAAAAGTAAAAAAATACCAAAAGGTATTAGTATTACTATAGTAGTAGCAATAGTTTTAGGCATTTTTGCTTTAGCAATCGGTCTTGTAATACCAGTTGTATTTGGTCAATTATCAAGCTTATTTAATGGTATAATTACATTTATTACTAATATTTCAAATAATTATGACTTGAATTTAGGACCACTACAAGAAACATTAACAAAAACATTTAATGAAATAATCGCATCAGTTGGTACATCTGCAAAAGATGGAGCAATATCTGCTATTAATATGTCATTAGGAGTTATTTCTACAGCTGTTATCGCTTTTTCTGCAGCTATTTATTTCCTTATTGATATGGATAAAATAAGAGCATATATAAAATATTATTCTAAAAAAGTATCATTAAGAAATTTTGATTATTTAAAAGAGCTAGATGTTCAAATGAATAATTACGTTAGTGGTTTCTTAAAAATAGTTATTATTTCTTTCTTTGAATATACAATAGCTTTTATAGTTATAGGTCATCCTAATGCTCTTTTACTTGGCTTTTTAGCAGCAGTAGCAAGTTTTATTCCTTATTTTGGCGGTATGGCTGTCAATGTTATTGCAGCTATTACAGCTTTTGTAATAAGCCCAGCTATGTTTGTTAAAACAGTAATTGCCTTTTTCCTTCTTTCTATGCTAGATAGTTATTTAATAGGGCCTAAAGTATATGGTAAGACAAATAATATTCATCCATTAATAGTTATTATTGCTGTATTTGCAGGAGGTATTTTATTTGGTATTATGGGTATTGTTATATCTTTACCTGTCGCAATTATTATTTTAACTACTTATAGATTTTTTGAAAAAGATATTTATGACGCTATAAGTGATAAAAGAAAATAGTTTAAAAATTAACAGTATTTTGTAAAAAATATTGTTTTTTTAATATTCGTTTAATAAATAATATTTATACTCAATATAGATTGGAGATGGTATAAAAAATAAAATCATTAAAATATAGAAAGGAATTGATAAAATGAAGAAAAACATAAAAATATTATAATGATTACTATAATTATATTGGGTGGAGTTTTGGTATATCTAACAATGAATTATGCTAAAAATAATATCAAAAATGATGGAATGAATAATATTCCTCCAAATATGGATAATAAAGAAGATAATCAAATACCATCAAATAATGAAGAATTTAAAAACATGGAAGAGCCATCGGCTAAATCAGATAATGAAAAAGATGATACAAACTTGGTACCATCTGAAAGACCTGATAATACGATAAAACCAAATGAAATGAATAAAAGTAGTTTAACGTCAACATATTATATTGTGTTTATAGTAGAATGTTTAGTAATATCGGGCTTAATTATATATTTGATTATGTCTAATTTTAATTCTAAAACAATTAAAGAAACATTTATTAATAAAGATAAAATAGTTATTGGTATTTTATCAGTTATTGTTTTAACATCTATATTATCTTTATTAAGTATTAAAATAACAAATGATTATTTTATAACTAATGATAATATAAACAATATGGATAATAATATGAATAATGGTACAATGATTATGCATTCTACGCAAAAGCATTATCAACTGAAACATCAATGTTAAATAAAAATAATATCCAGTTTATGAGTAATAAAGAAGATAATGAATTTGCTGGTAGTGCTGTCCCCCTAATTCAAGGAGACATAAAAAGTGTAGTAATACCAAATACAGTAAAAAGTATAGGTGAGCGTTCTTTTGTTTTCAATCAAATATCTAGTGTAACATTATCAAATGGTCTTGAAACGATAGGAAGATGGGCATTTTCGCAAAATCAACTAGCCAATATTATTATACCGTCAAGTGTTAATGACATATATACGAACGCACTTTATAAAGATAGCGATTCAAATCCTAATTTAACTAAAATAATTAATAAAACAGAAAAAGTATTTGATTGGGGGGGATATTATAAATCATAGTGGCGTATCTACTAATACCTATAATTTTGTAACAGGTACAGTAAAAGCTAGCTTTGGTAATGTAGAAGTAACAAGTGAATAGTTTATAATTCTGGATTATCGATTATATCAGATATATTGTTATCTTTAAGAACTAAATATAAAATAATTAAAGCAGCTAAAATAGCTAAAAAAGAAGGAATTAACTGAACCTTATAATTATAAGTATCTTCATTTTTAAATAAAGCTACTTTATAATGTTCATAATTAATATAAAGAAAAAATATAACAATACCTAAAACTACAATTTTATTTACAATTAATATATTTTTTTGAGTCTTATTATCAAATAAAGGCTCTTTTTTTTCTAATCTAAGCTTTTCATTATATGATAAAATAACACTAATAAATAAAGTACCAATAAATAATAAAGAACCAATTATTTCATAATCAATTAATTTAATTTCATTCTTCATTTGTACTTCTTAACATTCTAATTTTTAATAATTCGCTAATAGTTACAAATTCATATTCACCTTTTAATTCATTTAAAACTATTTCTAAAGCTTCAACACTTCTTTTGTGAGTATCATGCATTAATATAATAGAGCCATCTTTAGCTTTACTTAAAGCCCTATTAGCAATCACTTTACTATTTTTATATTTCCAATCTAAAGTATCAACATTCCATAAAATAATATTTAAATCAATCATACTCTTTTGCGATTTTTTTATAGAACCATAACTTGGTCTAAATAAAGTAGGTGTAAAACCAGTATATTCTTTGATTATTTCTTGTGTTTTATTTATTTGATTTAATAGTTCATCATCATTAAGTTTGGAAAGCAATTTATGATTATAAGTATGATTTCCTATTTCATTACCACTATCTAATAAATTAATTAAAGTATCACTATAATATTTAACCTTACTGCCAATAACAAAGAATGTAGCACGCGCATTATATTCATTAAGCACATTTAATACACTTTCTGTATAAATACTTGGTCCATCGTCAAAAGTAAGCGCAATTACTTTTTTATTAGAGTTTATTATTTTATTAGAAGGTGTATATTTTATACACTTTTTTTCTTTTATTTCAGTTATACCAATGTCATTAACAAACTTATTTTTTTTAATATCAAAATTAAACGATATATTTTGAAAATTTTCTACCTTATTTGAGTAAACATACTTTTCTATATATACTTTTACATATCTATCATTTACTATGTCATAACTACCATTAATATTTAATTCAGATAATTCTAAATTATAATTAGAATTATTTTTTTTAAAATCATTATATTCTTTATTTATATATTTAACTATTTTATTATCTAGTTTTTTAATATTAGTTATTGGATAGTTAATACTAACTACATAATTATTTTCATATTCAATAATAGTTTTAGTTTTTTCTTTAACTGTACAGCCACTAATTAATAGTAAAAATATAATTAAGCATAACTTTTTCACCAAATCACCTATATAAATATATTCAAATTAATTATTTCATAGTTATAAATCGTTACAAAAAAAAATATTATTCATATAACATAATAGAATAGAGGGAAGTATATGGAATTTATAGTTCATTATTGGATTGAATTTTTATTTGGTATTCTAATATCATTATTAACACTATTTATGAAAAAATTATCTGATTATAAAAAAGTATTGTCTTCAACTACTAAAGGAGTAGAAGTTTTATTAAAAAGTAAAATTATTGAAAATTATAACATTTATAAATCAAGAGGAAAAATATCAATTTATGAAAAAGAAATAATGAATGAACTTTATATTGAATATCACAATTTAGGTGGTAATGGCGTAGTGGAATCATTAAAAAGAGATTTAGAAAAATTACCTCTATCTAGTAAGGAGGAGTAATATGGAAATAGTTAAAGAAAGCATTCTTGAATTACTTAGTGTTAGTGTTATTGTTAGTTCTATTGTTATGATAATTATTCAAAAATTTAAACATTTTGCATTCGTTAATAAAAATTATCAAATAGGTTTACTTAATCTTGCTTTTTCATTTATTATTGGTATTCCTTTTTCTATTTATTTCTATGATTTCAATTTTATTGAATCATGTTGGGTTAGTTTATTTAGTCTAATTGGTGCACCATCAATATACGATGTTTTAAAAAATCAAAAAATAATCAATTATACTCCTAAGTCTTTAGATTCAGAAATTGTAGAAATTAAGAGGGATGATGTATGAAATATTTAGGTAGTGAAAGATCTATTACTCAAGACTATATAACCCATGGAGGTGCAGAAGACTATTCAGGAGTTCATAAATCAGAAATTAAAATAAATGGTAAAGGAAAAGTTATTAAAATTATCAACAAATTTAAATCACATGAAGACAGTATAAATTATAATACTTTTTTAGAAAAACAAAGTGTATGGTATTCTAATGGTATTTATGAATGTATTTCTATTACTGGTAAAAATGTCAAAATGAGTATCGATGAATTAGGCGGAAATCAAGTTTGGATTGAAACTTATGATGATAATAATTTGATTATTCTTAGACTATGTCATTTAGATAGTGTATTAGTTAGTTTAAATCAAATAGTTGATGAAAATAGTGTTATTGGTTTACAAGGAAATACAGGACTAGTTTTATCTGGGAAAAGCATTACTGATAGGACCTATGGAACTCATGTTCATTTAGAAGCTACTATTAATAATGAGTTTGTTAATCCTAGAAAATATGCGACTGGCGAAGTTACTACTACATATTTAAACTATGATAATGGTTTAGATGAAACAAAAAATCAAATCAAAATACTTGTTAATCAAATAAATATTCGTGCATTACCAGATGAGGTAAGTAATGATTTAGGAGATGTTTACTATAACGAGTATTATAATGTATTAGAAATAATTGATAAAGAATTATATACATGGTATAAAGTAAAAACAAATAATGGTATTATTGGTTATGTAGCGAGTTCTAAAAAAGATAAGTGGTTAGAATATATCGAAAGTAAAGTAGTTAAAGATGTTAAACTAATTTACGAGTGTCAAAAAGATGGTAGTTATTTAATTAAACTTTATAAAAATGAAAAGTTATATATATCTAAATAACTAAAAAGGTGCACATAATTCGTGCATTTTTTAAGTAGTAAAAAAGGCGAACAAAAATCATTGAATATAAAAAAAGTAAAAAAACAAAAAAATAAAAAAATGATAAAAAACCAAATAAATATAAAATCAAAAATGTATAATTTAATTAAAAGTTAAAAAAAGTAAAAAATGTTAAAAAATCATTAAAACACTTATATTTAAAAGGCAAAATGCATATTTTAACTAAAAAATAAAAAAGTTAAAAAAATAAAAAAACACGTTTTTTAGTAAAAATAATTTTTTTGAAATTGTTATTTATTGAAAAATAAGGGCAAAACGTAAATGTAAAAAAAATAACGAACAAAATAATAAAAAAAGTATTTACAAACTATTATTATTGTGTAATAATGTATATAAGGTAGGAGGAAGTTAAATGATAGAAGAGATTACATTAAATGATTTAAAAGTTGTTAAAAGAAATGGCAAAAAAGTAGATTTTGATGGTACTAAAATTGCCATGGCTATAAAAAAAGGTTTTGATAGTATAACTATTGATGATGAAAAGAAATACACTGAAAAAGATATTAATAAAGTATTTATGTGTGTTCTTAAAAATATAGAAAAAGAATATAAAAATGAAGAAAAAATAAAAATAGAAACTATTCAAGATATGATAGAAGATGAACTTAAGAAAAAAGGATATACTGATGTATATGAATCATTCTCTGAATATCGTGAAAGAAGAAGTCAATCTAGACAAGCATTTTTTGATGATAAAAAGCAACATAAGTTTTTAAAAGTTATAGAAGGTTTAGGATTAAAATCAGCTTCTGAAGATGATGCTAAAAGAGAAAATGCCAATGTAGATGGTGATACAGCTATGGGTACAATGTTACAATTTGGCTCAACTGTTTCAAAAGAATTTACAAAAGCTTATTTAATTAAAAAAAGATTTGCTGATGCTCATGATAATGGAGATATTCATATTCATGATATGGACTTTTTACCAATGGGCACTACTACTTGTTGTCAAATAGATTTAAATAAATTGTTTAAAGATGGCTTTTCAACAGGTCATGGGCATTTAAGAGCGCCTAAAGATATTATGTCTTATAGTGCACTTGCCGCAATTGCTATTCAAAGTAATCAAAATGATCAACATGGTGGTCAAAGTATCCCAGCATTTGATTATTATATGGCACCTGGTGTATTACAAACATTCAAAAAACAATTTAAACAAACATTATATGATATATTAGATTATAATGATTATACTAAATTTATTAAATTTGAAAAATTCATTAAAGAAATTGATAAACTAGAAAGTATGGATGATGATTTAACTAATCTATTGGAGTTAGGAAAAGATTCTGAACAAGTTATAAGAGCAATTAACATGAGTTATGAAAAAGCAATTCTTAAAACTAATAGAATTACTTATCAAGCGATGGAAGCATTTATTCATAATTTAAACACAATGCATTCTAGAGCGGGGGCACAAGTACCATTCTCATCAATTAACTTTGGTACTGATACATCTATGGAAGGTAGAATGGTTATTGAAAACTATTTATTAGCGGCTGAAGCTGGCTTAGGTCATGGAGAAACACCAATTTTCCCTATTTCAATATTTAAAGTAAAAGAGGGCGTTAATTACAATACTGAAGATAAAAATTATGATTTATTTAAATTAGCTTGTCGTGTTTCTGCAAAAAGACTTTTCCCTAATTTCTCATTCATTGATTCACCATATAATAAAATGTATTACAAAGAAGGAGACTACAATACAGAAGTTGCTTATATGGGATGTCGTACTAGAGTTTTAGGAAACGTTGTAGATCCTGATAAAGCTATTACTCCAGGACGTGGTAATTTATCATTTACTTCAATTAATTTACCAAGACTTGGTATTAAACATGGTATAGTAACTAATGAAAAAGTAGATATGGAAGGTTTCTATAAAGAATTAGAAGAATTAATGGAATTAGTTAAAGATCAATTACTAGAAAGATTTGAAATTCAATGTAATAAAAGGGTTTATAATTTTCCATTCTTACTTGGACAAGGTGTATGGATTGATTCAGAAAAGTTAAAAGATACTGATAGACTTAGAAAAGTTTTAAAACATGGCACATTAACATTTGGTTTTATTGGTTTAGCAGAATGTTTAAAAGCTTTGATTGGTAAACATCACGGTGAAAGTGAAGAAGCTCAAAAGTTAGGACTAGAAATTATTGGTTTTATGCGTAAAAAAGCTGATGAATATGCCGAAAAATATAATTTGAATTTCTCAGTTATAGCTACACCAGCAGAAGGGTTGTCAGGTAGATTTGTTAACATAGATAAGGCTATTTATGGAAAAATCAAAGGTGTTACAGATAGAGATTATTATACAAACTCTTTCCATGTTCCAGTTTACTATAATATTTCTGTTTCTAAAAAAATCCATCTAGAAGCTCCATATCATGCTTTAACTAATGCTGGTCATATTACTTACATTGAATTAGATGGTAATACAGCTGATAATGTAGAAGCATTTGAAAAAATTGTTAGAATTATGAAAGAAGAAGGAATTGGATATGGTGCAATTAACCATCCAGTAGATAGAGACCCAGTTTGTGGCTTTAATGGCGTAATAGGAGATGTTTGTCCTGGTTGCAATCGTACTGAAGCTGATGGTGTTAAATTTGAAAGAATTAGAAGAATTACCGGCTATTTAGTTGGTACTGTAGATAGATTCAATAATGGTAAAAGAGCTGAAGAAAAGGACCGTGTAAAACATGGCAGAGACTATTAGACTTGCTAGTGAAATTCAAACTGATAGTATTGTTGATGGCGAAGGAATTAGAACCGTTATTTGGACACAAGGTTGTTCTCATGATTGTAAGGGATGTCATAATCCTGAAACACATGACTTTAAAAAAGGATTTGTAAAAAAAATAGATGATTTAAAAAAAGAAATTGATTTATTGTCTAATCAAGATGGTATTACTTTTTCAGGAGGAGATCCTTTATTTCAAGTTGATGCTGTTTTGTCTCTTGCTAAATATATTAAAAGTAAGGGCATGAATATATGGTGTTATACTGGATTTACTTTTGAACAATTACTTATTATGACTAGAAGTAATAAAAAACTATTAGAACTTCTAAATACTATTGATGTCTTAGTTGATGGAAAATTTATATTGGAAGAAAAAAGTTTCGATGTTATTTTTAGAGGTTCTAAAAATCAAAGAATACTAGATATTAAAAAAAGTCTTAGTTTGAAGAAAGCTTGTGAAGTTAGTAAATATAAAAATAAAGAAGAAGTTGTTATTAAGAAGGAATATGTATTTGTATAGTTCCTTCTTTTTATTTATGTGACAAAAAAGTCACTCTTTTTCTCAAGTCTTTCTAAATTTATTGGTAAATGAATATAATTATGGTATAATATGAATGGAGTGATAGGATGAAAGTTGTTATAAGTGCAGGTGGTACTGGTGGACATATATATCCAGCTTTAGCCATCATAAATAAAATAAAAGAAAAAGAACCTAATAGTGAATTTTTATATATAGGAACTCATAATCGTATGGAAAAAGACATAATTCCTAAATATAATATTCCTTTTAAAACTATCACAATATATGGTTTTAATAGAAAAAAACTATTAAAAAACTTTAAAACAATTAAAACATTTTATACAAGCTATAAAGAATGCAAAAAGATGATAAAAGAATTTAATCCTGATATCGTAATTGGTGTTGGTGGTTATGTAACTGGTCCAGTTATATATGCTGCTCATAATCTAAAATATAAAACATTAATTCATGAACAAAATAGTGTTCCAGGAAAATGTAATAAATTTTTAAGTAAGTATGTAGATAAAATAGCAGTCTCATTTAAATCATCAATGAATTTACTTCCTAAAGAAAAAGTAGTGTTTACTGGTAATCCATGCAGTGAAAATGCAGTAAAAGCTAATGCTATGAACAAAAAAGAACTAAATTTGACCGAAAACAAAAAATTAGTTTATATTGTTATGGGTTCATTAGGTTCAGCTAATGTAAATAAGTTTTTAGTTAAAACAATGAGTTTATTTAATAATAAAGAATATGAGATATTATTCGTAACTGGTAAAGATTCTTATGAAGAAATAAGTAAAAACAAATTTTCTAAAAACGTAAAAGTAGTACCATATATTGAAAATCAAGTAAGAATTATGAAAAAAGCTGATTTAATTATTAGTAGATGTGGTGCTAGTACATTAAGCGAAATAATTGCTTTAAGAATTCCTTCTATTTTAATACCAAGCCCTTATGTTCCAGATAACCATCAATATAAAAATGGTTTAGATTTAGTTAAAAACGATGCTGCAATTATGATAGAAGAAAAGGATTTAAAAGGTGATATTCTAGTAAGAACAGTTGACAAATTATTAAATGATGAAGTAAAATTAAATGTCATGAAAAGCAATTTAGAAGCATTAGATGTAAGAGAAAGTGCTACTTTAATTTATAATGAAATTAGAAAGTTAGTAGATGGTAAATAATATGAATATAATAAGTGAGATAAAAAAATTAAAGATTGGTAAAGTATTATCTAATGTTGATTTAAAAAAATATACAACTTACAAGCTTCAAGAAGAAGCTAAAGGGTTAGTTTATCCAAAAGATACTGAATCATTAATTAAATTATTAAAATTTCTAAATGATAATGATATAAAATACAAAATAATAGGAAATGGTTCTAATTTAATATTTACAAAATATTATGATGGTATTTTAATTAAATTAGATGAATTTAATAATTTAAAAATAGAAGATAATTTAGTAACAGTAGGAGCAGGATATAGCTTAATAAAACTTTCATATAAAGTTGCCAATTTAGGACTTAGTGGTTTAGAATTCGCATCAGGGATACCAGGAACTGTTGGTGGAGCTATATACATGAATGCTGGTGCTTATAAAAGTGATATGGGATATATAGTAAAAGATATCTTAGTTTTAACACCAGACTATCATGTTATTACAATGAATAATAAAGAACTAGATTTTCATTATAGAACTAGTTTTCTAATGAAAAATAGTGGATTTATATGTTTAGAAGTAACTTTAAAATTAGATAAAAAAGAAAAAAATGAAATATTAGAAATAATGGAAGATAGAAAACAAAGAAGACTTGAAACACAACCATTAGAATATCCAAGTGCAGGTAGTGTATTTAGAAATCCAGAGAATGACTATGCGGGCAGATTAATAGAAGCTATTGGATATAAAGGTAAAAGTGTTAATGGAGCTAAAGTCAGTGAAAAACATGCGAATTTCATCATAAATACTGGTAAAGCTACAGGAAAAGATATAAAAAAATTAATATTTGAAATAAAAGAAAAAGTAAAAAAAGAATATGGGATTGACTTAAAAATAGAACAAGAAATTGTAGAATAGGTGATACTATGAAAAAGAAAAAAACTAAAAAATATAGAATTAAATATCAAAATTTAGTTGTTTTTCTTTTGGTTGTATATATAATATATGTAGGTGTAGATAGCTTTCTAAAACAAAGAATTACCAATATATATATTACAAATAATAACTTTTTATCAGATGAAGAAATAATTGAAATAGCACGTCTTTCTGATTATCCTGTAACCGCTACTAATTCATCTAGAGCAATAAAAGAAAGACTTGAAGAAAATATTTATATAAATTCAGCTAAAGTATATAAAAAAAATAGAAAAGAAGTATATATAGAAGTAGAAGAAAATAGACCACTATTTTATAAAGCTTCCTTAAACAAAACAGTTTTATTAAATGGAAAAGAAGTAGAAGAATGTTTAGATGCACCAGTTCTTATTAATTATGTTCCTGATACTATTTATACTGACTTTTTAAATAAAATGAGAAAAGTTGATATTGATATTTTAAAAAGAATATCAGAAATAGAATATAATCCTAATAACGTTGATAGTGAAAGATTTTTACTTACTATGAACGATAATAATTATGTTTATTTAACTTTATATAAATTTGAAAGTATAAATAGTTATATAGATATAGTTAAAAATTTAGAAAATAAAAAGGGAATTTTATATTTAGATTCTGGTGAATACTTTAAAATAATGGAAAATTGATAAAAATACAAGCTTAACTATAATAGAAATATTGTAGTTTTTTATTGTATAGAATATAAATATGTACTATTATTAGATATAATTAGCGTGAATCATTCTTGTATGTTATAGCAGGAGCACTAAGGACTATAACAACATGTTCTAATATATAATAAAGTAAAGAAATTAGGATATTTTAAATAATTTGACACATTAGTTTTCTTTTGTTATTATATAGCCAGGTGATACTATGAGGAGTTTATGTTTACTTTTAGGAAAAGAACCACTTCCTAATGGAATTAATTATTTAAAACTTACATGCCCAACTGACCCAAGAAGATTAGATGCCTATACTATGAATCATTTTGCTAATTCAAATGAAGTTAGAGAGTATTTTCAAGAACAAATAGAAGATTATCTTAACAAAAATAAATCGATTTTAGAAGAAATAAATAATAGAACTGGTAGAAATTATAAGGGTTCAATCGTAATAATTGAAGAAAATAGAGAAAGCGTAAGAAAACTACGTACCCTTTATAGTGATACACCAGCAAAAATCAAAGAAATACTCAATGATCGAAGATTTATATTAATATTAGCTAGAGATGATGAAGAATGTAAAGCTAAATATTTAAAACTATTTTCTACTTACGAGATAGATTCAATTCTTTCAAAAGAAGGTCAGTCATGTACAAACAAAGAATTAAAACAGTTATTAATGCAATGGAAAGAAAACTTGAAAATTCAATATTATGGTACAGATAAACTAAGAAAAGTTTTAAAAAAACATGAAGAATATAAAAAAGAAATAAAAAATAGAGATAAAGAATATCGATTAAAATAAATATTCTTTTTTTCTTACAAATTTTTCACTAAAAATCATTAAAAATAATATATAATTAAAGTGGTGATATTATGAATTTATTAATTATTGAAGATGATGAAGCAATAAGAATGGGGCTAACTTATTATTTAGAACAAGAATCTTTTAATGTATTAGAAGCTAAAAATGCAAAAATTGGTCTTGATTTATATGATAATGATATAGATATTGTTTTATTAGATATTAATGTACCAGACAAAAATGGGTTTGATTTATTTAAAGTATTAATAGCAAAAAAAGATGTACCCATTATCTTTTTAACCGCCAATGATTTAGAAGTATCAATAGTAAGAGGCCTTGATATGGGAGCAGATGATTATATCACTAAACCATTTAAAGCAAGAGAATTAATATCAAGAATCAAAAATGTCTTAAGAAGAAATAATAAAAATAATTCAAATATAATAAAAATAAAAGATATAACTATTGATTTAAATCAGGCTAAAGTATTTAAAAATAATATAGATGTTATGTTAACTGCTCTTGAATATAAAATACTTTTGACATTAGCGCTTAATCCCAATGTAGTTTTTACAAGAGAAAAAATACTTGCTGATATATGGGATGTTAATGAAGAATACGTAAACGATAATACATTAACCGTTTATATTAAAAGAATAAGAGAAAAAATAGAAGATAATCCAACAGCTCCACGTATTATTGAAACAGTAAGAGGAGTAGGTTATAAAATAGGAGTGTACAATGAAAAATAGAAAAATATATTTTATTCTATTTACATTAGTTTTTCTATTAGGCTTAGTACAAATAATTATAATATTTAATGAAAAAACGAAAATATATCGAAATAACATTATAAATAATAATGCTTACATAATAAATGCAATAATAGAAAAACATCCAGAATTAGAAAAAGAAATAATAGAAGATTTAATTCAAAATAAAAAAAATGTTGATAGAACAATATTAGAAAAGTATGGCTTAGATAATACTGATATTATTTCTTATTATGATGTAGAAAATAACAATTTATTAAAAGATGAAATAATTAAATACCTTGTGTTTGTATTATCTTTGGTTTTTATTTATGTTTTGTATGTCATTAATGAAAATAGAAAAATAAAGCAAATAGATAAATATATAAAAGATATATTAAATAATAAAGATACATTTGATATAAGAGATTATAATGAAGATGAATTATCAAAATTAAAAAATGATATATACAAAATAACAATGCTTTTAAAAGAAGAAAAAGAAAATACACTATCAGAAAAAAAGAACTTAGAAGTAATTCTATCAGATATTTCTCATCAAATAAAAACGCCATTAACATCTATGTATGTAATTAATGATTTGTTATTAGATGATAATTTAGATAAGAAAAAAAGAAAAGAATTTTTAAATAAAAATAGGTTACAATTAGAAAGAATAGAATGGTTAGTAACTAGCTTACTAAAAATATCTAGACTTGATAGTGGAACTATAAAACTAAAAAAAGAAAAAATTAATATAAATAATTTAATAGAAAAAGTAGTTGAACCTTTAAAAATACCAATTGAACTTAAAAATCAAAAACTAATTATAAATAGTCCTAATGACTTATTTATAAAAGTTGATTTAAACTGGACAATAGAAGCTCTTATTAATATTTTAAAGAATGCTTATGAACATACTAAGATAAATGGTGAAATCAAAATAGATGTATTAGATAATCCTATATATACAGAAATAAATATAACCGATAATGGTGAAGGAATAAGTAAAGATGATATAAATCATATATTTGAAAGGTTTTATAAAGGCGAAAATAATAAAGAAAGTATAGGAATTGGTCTTAACATGGCTAAAACAATAATAGAAAAAGAAAATGGTATTATTGAAGTTACAAGTGAGAAAAACAAATATACAACTTTCAAGATAAAATTTTATAAGTGACATAATTGTAATTATAAAAGTCATTTATTCGTAATATAAGTTTAATATAATCAATATGAAAGGAAAGAGATGTATGGAAATATTAAAAGTAGAAAATTTAAGTAAAAATTATGGTAAAGGTAATACCTTAGTAAAAGCTTTAGACAAAGTTAGTTTTAGCGTTGAAAAAGGAGAATTTGTAGCTATTGTAGGTTCTTCTGGTTCAGGAAAAAGTACATTACTTCATATTTTAGGTGGAGTAGATAGGCCAACTAGTGGTAAAGTTTATGTAGATGGCGAAGATGTATATAAATTAAACGAAAATAATTTAGCTATATTTAGAAGAAGACAAGTAGGCCTTATTTATCAATTTTATAATTTAATACCTATTTTAAATGTTAAAGAAAATATGACATTACCAATTCTTTTAGATAATAAAAAACCAGATGAAGAATATTTAAATGAATTAATCGAAACACTTAATTTAAAAAGTCGTGTAAATCATTTACCTAATGAACTATCTGGTGGTCAACAACAAAGAGTATCAATAGGTAGAGCTTTAATGAATAGACCTAGTATTCTTTTGGCTGATGAGCCGACAGGTAACTTAGATAGTAAAGCAAGTAGAGAAATAATTGACTTGCTAAAACTATCTAATGAAAAATATAAACAAACTATTATTATGATTACTCATGATCATAATTTAGCTTTAAGTGCTGATCGTATTATAACTATCGAAGATGGAAAAATCATATCAGATGAGAAGGTAAAATAATGAATATTTTGAATAAATTAACGATTAAGCATTTAAAAATGAATAAAAAAAGAACTATCGTTACTATAATTGGTGTAATTTTATCGACTGCTTTGATGGTAGGTATTGGTTTACTTTTTTCAACTATCAGAGATAATACAATAAAAGAAATAATTAATAATAATGGTAGTCAACACGTTATAATCAATATGGATTATGACAAATTAAATCTAATTAAAAATAATAATAAAGTTGAATCATATAACTATATATATCCATTAGGATATGCTAAGATTGAAGAATTAAATGATAGTAGAAATCCTTATATTGAAGTAGTAACAGCAAGTGATAACTACTTTAGTAACTTGAAATTAGTAGAAGGAACTATTCCACAAAACGATAGTGAAATAGTTTTACCAAAACATTTATTTAACGAAAAAGTTGATATTAAAGTAGGCGATATAATTACTTTAAAAGTTGGTACTCGTTACTTAAATGGTCAAATTCAAACATTTAAAGATTCCTATGATTTTGAAGAAACTTTAGAAAATATTAGTACTAAAGAATATAAAGTAGTAGGAATAATTGAAAGAGATATAACAGAGTCTTATAGTGATCCTGCTTATATGGCTTTTACTAAAAGTAAAGTAGAAGGAAATAACTTTGCTAAAGTTCTAGTTAATTACAAAAATCCAAGAAATACATATAAAGTAAGTTCAGATATTGCAAAATCATTAGGTTATGAAAATCTATGTGAAAGAGTATCTAATGAATGTTATGAAGACGTCGAATATAATGATTCACTTCTTTCATTAAGTGGCGCAAGTAGATATTCTAATATATTAAGTGGTATGGCTGGAGTTATAACAATTATATTAACACTTGTTTCAATAGCTTGTATTATTGTAATATATAATTCATTTGCAATCTCAGTTATGGAAAGGAAAAAACAATTTGGGTTATTTTCAAGTATAGGCGCAACTCGTAAACAATTGGCAAAAACAGTATTTTTTGAAGCCTTTATTGTTGCTTTAATTGGAATACCTCTTGGTATATTAAGTGGTATTGTCGGAATAGGTACAGTATTAATAATTATTAATAAATTACTTCCTAACTTATTCTCATATCCACTAGCTTTAAGTATATATCCTTTGTTTATGATAATTCCTGTTATATTTATGATTATTACAATTTTTGTTTCAGCTTATATTCCAAGTAAAATCGCATCACGTGTAAGTCCTATAACAGCTATTAGACAAAACGATGATATTAAAATAAAAAATAGTAAATTAAAAACACCAAAATTTATTAGTAAAATATTTGGTGTAGAAGGTGAATTAGCTTTAAAAAACATGAAGCGAAATAAGAAAAAATATAGGGTTACTATTATTTCCTTATTTATAAGTATTGTTTTGTTTATTTCATTTAGTGCATTTACAGAATATGGATTAGATACAGCAGTTGATATGACAGATATTCCTGACTATGATATTCAAGTATATTCATATTCATTAGACGCTACTAAAATACTAGATAAAGACCAATATTTAAATTTAATTAAAGAGGCTCTTAACCATGAAGAAGTAAAAGAAGCAATTACAGTATCACGAATATCTGATTTATATGTAAAAAAACAGGATGATGACTTTTACACAAAACCAAACGTTAAAGAAATTACACTTGATGAAGTTCAAGGTGGTGATACTTCTTTTGAAAATGGTTACTTAAATACATTTATAACAATTTTAAGCAATGAAGATTATCAAAAATATAAGAAAGAAATTGGTCTAAAAGAAGATAGAGTAATTATAGTTAATAAGAATGAATACATTAGTTATAATGATGGTAAAAGAAAAAAGATGAAAGATATACCTTATAGTGGTAAAAATGTTGATTTACAATTATATAAAGTAACAGAAAGCCATTATGAAGAAGATGGCTGGAAATGGGGAACAATTGAAGTAGGATTACCACTTAACAATTTATATTATACTGATAAGTTACCAAAATTTATAGATTTAAATTCAAGTGGATATAATGTTTCAATCATTATATCAGAGGATTTAGCTATTAAATATGAAATAGATACACCATTATATTATTCCAATGAATTTTCAACTTTCATTAAAGCTCCAAAATATGGTAAAGTATGGCCATTGTTAGAAAAGATAGTTGAAAATACAAAAGATGATGATAATGTAAGACTTTATGCCTATAACGTAAAAGAAGATTTAAAACTTATTACTAATATAGTTATTGTTGTTAAAATATTATTATATGGCTTTATTTCATTAGTTACACTAATAGGAGTTACTAGTGTGTTTAACACAATAAATACTAGTATTAATTTAAGAAGAAAAGAATTTTCAATGTTAAGAAGTATAGGTTTAACACCTAATGGCTTTAATAAAATACTATATTTTGAAAGTTTATTCTTTGGTTTAAAATCACTTTTATATGGTATACCAGTATCATTAATAGTTATATTGTTACTTCATAATTCATTTGGAACAATTAACTCATTTAAACAAGTATTAATACCATGGAAAAGTATCCTAATCGCCATAATAGGTGTATTTGTAATAGTATTAATTAGTATGATGTATGCTAGTAGTAAAATCAAGAAAGAAAATATATTAGAAGCTTTAAGAGAAGAAAATATATAATAATTAGGTTGTTAACATAACTTGTTAATAACCTTTTTTGTTAAAAAATAAATAAGTTAATGAAAAATAAAGCAAGAAATGATATAATTTTAATAGAAGTAAAAATAAAGGAGCAAAATATGGAAAACAAGATAAATAGAATGAAAGAATTAATACAAATACTTAATAAAGCTTCCGAATCATATTATCAAAAAAGTACTTCAATTATGACTGATTATGAGTATGATAAATTATATGATGAACTTGTTGTACTTGAGGAAGAAACAAATATGGTACTTTCTAATAGCCCGACAATTAATGTAGAACCAGAAATATCTAGTTCTTTAAAACAAGTAGAACATCCAGCCCCTATGTTATCATTATCTAAGACTAAACAAGTTTCAGAATTAGCAAGCTTCCTTGGTGATAAAGAAGGTTTGTTATCATGGAAATTAGATGGTTTAACTATAGTTTTAACTTATGAAATGGGTAAACTAGTTAGTGGAGTAACAAGAGGTACAGGTCTTATTGGCGAAGTTGTTACAGAAAACGTAAAACAATTTAAAAATGTTCCATTAACTATTCCTTATAAAGGAAGACTAGTAGTTAGAGGTGAAGCCATAATAAAATATTCTGATTTTAAAAGAATGAATGAAGAAGTAAAAGACGATTCTTTTCAATATAAAAATCCTAGAAATTTATGTTCTGGATCTGTTAGACAATTAGATAGTAGTGTAACTGCTGAAAGATGTGTTAACTGTATTATATTTGCTTTAATAGAAGCAGATAATATACCTAATTTAAAAAGCGAATGCTTTGAATGGTTAAGAACGTTAGGATTTGAAGTAGTTGAACACTTTAAAGTAACTAAAGATACAATAGAAGAAAAAGTTTTAGAATTTAAAGAAAAAGTAAAAAGTTATGATATACCATCAGATGGTTTAGTTTTAACATATAATGATATAAAATATGGAAATAGTTTAGGTAGTACTGCCAAATATCCTAAACATTCAATTGCTTTTAAATGGAAAGATGAAACAGCAGCTACTACTTTAAAAGAAGTAGATTGGATGGCCTCCAGAACAGGATTAATTAATCCTGTCGCAGTTTTTGAACCAGTAGAGTTAGAAGGAACAATAGTTAGTAGAGCATCTCTTCATAATGTATCAATCTTAAAAGGATTAAAACTGGGAATAGGAGATACTATAAACGTATATAAAGCAAATATGATTATTCCACAGGTTGCTAGTAATGATACTAAAAGTAATAATCTTGTTATTCCTAAAACTTGTCCTGTTTGTGGTGAAAAAACAGAAATTATAGAAACTAATGATGTAGAATATTTATATTGTGTTAATGAATTTTGTTTTGCAAAACTTTTAAAAAGATTAAGCTTATTTGTAAGTAGAAATGCTATGAATATTGATGGAATATCAGATGCTATTTTAAGTAAATTAATTGATGAAGGTTTGGTAAAAAGTTATGCTGATTTATATCGTTTAGATAGATATAAAGAAAAAATAATTAACTTTGAGGGATTTGGTGAAAAGTCATATAACAATATGATAGAATCTATTGAAAAATCTAGAAATGTAAAATTAGCTAACTTTATTTATTCATTAGGTATTCCTGATATTGGTTTTTCTAGAGCAAAATTAATATGCAATCATTTTAACAATGATTTTGAAAAAATATGCAATTTATCTTTTGATGAATTGAGTAAAATTGTTGGAGTAGGAGAAATTATTGCTAAAGAATGGGAGTTAGAGTTTTCCAATCCAATATTCTTAAAAGAACTAGAAGAATTAAAACAAGAAATAAATATTCCTAAAACATCATTAGAAAAAAACAAGATATTAAATGGTTTATCATTTGTTATTACAGGAAGCTTAAATCATTTTTAAAATAGAGATAAATTAGTAGAATATATATAAGAAAATGGTGGCAAAGTAGTAAAAGCTATTTCTAATAAAGTAAATTATTTGATAAATAATGATATTAATTCTACATCTAGTAAAAATGTAAAGGCAAAAGAATTAGGAATTGAAATAATAAGTGAAGAAACTTTATTAGAAATGATAAAAGAATAAAAAAATGTTAGAAAATCTAACATTTTTATTTGCACGTATATCCATCAGTCTCTAAAGACTTTTTAATTTCATCAATATTCTTATTAGTATCAATATTAAATAAACTAATAATATCATTTTTAGCGTCATCATTCATTTTAGTTTTATCAATTTTGATATTAACGTTAAAACCATTATCTGACTTTTTACTATCTACTTTAATACTATCTTTGTCAAACAAAGTATAGCTTTCAATAACAGAATCAAATAAAGAATCACCAACTAATTCCTTAAATTCATCTCTAACATTAAAAGACTGTTCAATTATAATACTATCATCATTTACTTTAATTACTACACTATTACTATATAAATCTACATCATTATTGATAGAACATTCTAAACTGTTATTCTTTTTTTCACACCCACAAACTAATAACAAAAAAGCTAACATGAAATATAATTTCTTCATATATTCACCTCATATTAATTATATAATTTAATAGAAGTAAATTCAAGTTTTTTCTTTATTTTATTACTTCTAAATGATATAATTATTTAAGAAAGTTGATGAGGTAAAATATGAATAATTATTTAGAAGCACTATTAAAAAAAATAAACATAAAAGAAGAATACTTACCATATTTTAAAAATGGTATATTAGATAAAATAATTCATATTGAAAATAAGTATATATTCAATTTAGAATTAAACAGTAATTTACCTTATAACATTTATATAGAATTTAATGATTTATTGAAAAATACTTTTAAAGATGTAGACAATATAGAATTAAGTCTTAAAGTAAAAGAAATGAAATATATAGAAGACTATTATTTTAATTTCTTGAATAATTTAGACGATAAAAGCTTTTTTATCGAAAACTTAAAAGAAATAAAACCTTACTTAGAAAATAATTACTTAATATTAGAAGTAGATAGTATACTTTTATCTAATAAAGTAAATGAAATAAAAGCAGGATTGTCTAAATATCTAATGGAAAAGGGTTATAGTGTAACAGTAGAGCCTAAAATAGTTCACAAAGAAAATAAAGAAGTAGATGATTTAATTAATCAAAGTTTAAGTGTTGATAATATAAATATCCCACATGAAGTACATATAGAAGAACCGCCTAAAAAGAGTTTCAATTTTGAAAGAAAACCAAGAATTACAGAAGATAAACCTAATGTAATCCTTGGAATGGAAATAAAAGAAGATATCACTTTAATTAAAAACATCAATAGTGCTTGTAATAATGTAGTAGTAGAAGCTTATGTATTTGCTGATATAGACATAAGAGATACTAAAACAGATTTAAAAATAATTACTCTTAAAATAACAGACTACACAGATAGTATGTATGCTAAAATGTTTGTAAATACTAAAGAAGAATTAGACAAAATAAAAGGTAGTATTAAGAAAAATAAATGGTATTTATTAAAAGGAAACGTTAAAGATGATGCTTATTCTAAAGAATTAACTTTTACAATAAGAGATATAAATACTCTAGAAAAAGAAGAAAATAAATTAGTCGATGATGCTCCTCAAAAAAGAGTAGAGCTTCATGCTCATACTATGATGAGCCAAATGGATGGAGTTACTAAACTTGATTTAGGAGAGCATACATGCGAATTAGTATCAAAAGCTATAGAAATGGGATATAGAGGAGTCGCAATCACTGACCATAATGGTTGTCAAGCATTCCCTATAGCTTATTCAATAATAACTAAATATAATAAAAAACAGGATGATCCTAGTAAATATTTTAAAGGATTATATGGAACAGAATTAACCCTAGTAGATGATACTGTAAATATTGTTGTCAGAAAAAGTGATTTACCTTTAAAAGAAACAACTTTTGTGGTATTTGATACTGAAACAACTGGCTTTAATGCTGGTGGCGTTGACCAAATGATTGAAATAGGTGCGGTCAAAATTTGTAATGGTGAAATAATTGATAGATTTGATGAACTGATTGATCCATTTAGACCATTACCACAAAAAATAATTGATTTAACTTGTATAACTGATGAAATGGTTAGAGGAAAAAGAAACGAAGAAGAAGTAACTAGAAGCTTTTTAGAGTGGACTGGTGATTTACCAATGGTAGCTCATAATGCTAAATTTGATATTTCATTTATAGAAGCTTCTATGAAAAAACATAATCTAGGTGAATTCAAAAATACTGTAATTGATACATTAGAACTATCTAGAGCACTTGACCAAGGATATGCTAGACATAGTTTATCAGCGCTTGTTAAAAGATATAATGTGCCTTGGGAAGAAGATGCACACCATAGAGCTGATTACGATGCTGAAGGAACTGCTTATGTATTTCATAAAATGTGTCAAAAATTAATTCAGCAAAAACTTACTAGAATAAGTGATTTAGAAAAATTAATACCAAAAGATGAAATATATAAATTTGGTAGAACTTTTCATTTTAATATAATTGCTAAAAATAAAGTAGGACTTAAAAATTTATTTAAAATTATTTCTTTAGCTAATACAGTTTATTTATATAAAACACCACGTATTCTAAGAAGTAAATTAAATGAACTTAGAGAAGGATTACTAATAGGTAGTGGTTGTTATGAAAGTGAAGTATTTAATGAAGCTAGAAGTAAAGAAGGTCAAGAATTAACTAATATAATTAATTTCTACGATTATGTTGAGGTTCAACCACCAGATGCCTATGATCATTTAATTCAAACAAGTGATTTTGGAAATATAGTTGAAGTAAGAAATCATATAAAGAAAGTTATTGACGCAACTAAAGAAGCTGGAAAAATAATTGTCGCTACAGGAGATGTTCATCACTTCTATAAAGAAGATAAAATCTATAGAGAAATAATTGTTAATCAAAAAGTTCCGGGTGGAGGAAGACATCCTTTAGCTAAAAATAGTATTACAAATATTCCAAGTCTTCACTTTAGAACAACTAATGAAATGCTAGAAAACTTTAGCTTTTTAGATAAAGATTTGGCTTATGAAATAGTAGTTACTAATACTAATAAAGTACTAGATATGGTTGATATAATAGAAGTAATTATTGATACAGGTGGTATTCCTTTTTCACCACGTGTAAAAAGTGATGATGGTACATCTTACTTAGATTGTCCAAGAGTAGTTACTGACTTAGTATATGAAAAAGCTAGTCTTTGGTATGGAGATAATTTACCATTTAATATTGAAGAAAGAATTGCTAAAGAACTTTATGGAGATATAGTTTATAGATGCTTTAATGATAAGATAAAAGAAGCTAATCCAGACATATCTAATGAAGAATTAGAGAAAGAAATATTTAAAAATGTTCATAAAGTTATTTTAGAAGGATTTGATTCAGTTAAAGAATTATTAAAAGAATATTTAAAGAGTAAGTGGCAAGAAGAAGATGGTGAATTAAACGAAAAAACATTAGAAAAGAAAATGAAAAAAGAATTAGGTGGAATAATTGGTGGCGGATTTGATCCTATTTACTTAATTGCCCAAAGACTTGTTAAACACTCTAATGATGATGGTTATTTAGTTGGTTCCCGTGGTTCAGTTGGTTCAAGCTTTGTAGCAACCATGATGGGAATAACAGAAGTAAATCCATTACCAGCACACTATCGTTGTTTAAAATGCAAAACTAGCATTTTTAATGATGAAGAAGGTAATCCTTTAGGTGCTACGTATTCAAGTGGTTTTGATTTACCTGATAAAATGTGCCCTAATTGTGGTGAGAGAATGTATAAAGATGGACAAGATATGCCTTTCGCAACTTTCTTAGGATTTAATGCTGACAAAGTACCAGATATAGATTTAAACTTTTCTGATTTAAATCAAGCATCAGCTCATGAATATACTAAAGTGCTTTTCGGAGTTGATAATGTGTATAGAGCAGGAACAATAGGTACAGTAGCAGACAAAACAGCTTATGGCTTTGTTAAAGGATACTGTGAAGATAAAGGAATAACTATGAGAACTGCTGAAATAGAACGTTTAGCAATAGGATGTACTGGTGTTAAAAGAACAACTGGTCAGCACCCAGGAGGAATAGTGGTTGTACCAGATTATATGGAAGTATCTGATTTTACACCGTTCCAATTCCCAGCTGATGATGTCACAAGTCCATGGCGAACTACTCACTTTGATTATCATGCCATCGACCAAGATTTGTTAAAACTAGATATTTTAGGTCACTCTGATCCAACACAACTTAGAATGATTCAAGACTTGACAAAAATGGATATTTTAACCGTTCCATTAGATGATAAAGAAACAATGAGTATTTTTACATCAACTAAAGCACTAGGCGTTACTAATGAACAAATAATGTGTCCAACTGGTACTTTAGGTATTCCCGAATTTGGAACACCATTTACAATAGGAATGGTTGCTGAAACAAAACCAACTACCTTTGCCGAATTAATTAAGATATCTGGTTTATCACACGGTACTGATGTATGGTTAGGTAATGCTCAAGAATTGATAAAAAATAATATAGTTCCATTTAAAGAGGTTATTGGGTGTCGTGATGATATTATGGTTTACTTAATGTATCATGGTGTAAAACCAATTAAAGCATTCAAAATAATGGAATTTGTAAGGAAAGGTAAAGCAAGTAAAGAACCAGATGCTTGGAAAGATCATAAACAAACTATGATAGATGCTGGTATAGATGAGTGGTTTATTAATTCTTGCGAAAAAATAAAATACATGTTCCCTAAAGCTCATGCTGCAGCTTATGTAATTTCAGCATTTAGAATTGCTTGGTATAAAGTACACATGCCTGTTTACTTTTATGCTTCTTGGTTAACATCAAAAGCAACCGCAGTAGATGTAGAAGTAATGATGCAGGGATATGACGCTATTAAAGCAAAAATAGAAGAAATAATAAACAAAGGATATGAAGCTACTAACAAAGAACAAGGACAATTAGAAAGTTTAAAGGTATGCTTAGAGGCAACCGCTAGAGGAATTAAATTTGTTCCAATCGAAATTTATAAAAGTAATGCAACGATATGGGATGTAAAAGATGATACATCAATATATCCACCATTTGCGTCTATTGATGGTTTAGGTGATACAGTTGCTAAAAATATAGTAGAAGAAAGAGAAAAAGGCGAATTTATAAGTATTGAAGATTTAGGCAAAAGAGCTAAAATATCACAAACATTAATAGATAAAATGCGTTTAATGCATATTTTAGATGGAATGCCAGAATCTAGTCAATTATCGTTATTTTAGGAGGTATATGAAAAGAGAAGATTATATTAGCTGGGATGAATACTTCATGGCAGTAGCTATTTTAGCTTCTAAAAGAAGTAAAGACCCATCTACACAAGTTGGAGCTTGTATTGTAAGTAAAGATAATAGAATATTATCAATTGGTTATAATGGGGCACCTAATGGTTTTGATGACAATGCTTTTCCTTGGGAAAGAGTAGGGACTCCCCTTGAAACCAAATATTTGTATGTTGTGCACGCAGAAAGAAATGCTATTTTAAACTTCAGAGGAAATAGACATGATTTAGAAAATTCTAAAATTTATGTTGATTTATTTCCTTGTAATGAGTGTGCTAAAGAAATAATTCAAGCGGGTATTAAAGAAATTATATATTTATCTGATAAATACGCAGATACAGAAGCTGTTATTGCTTCAAAAAAACTATGTGATATGTGTGGAGTAACTTACAGAAACTATAGTTTAAGCAATAAAAAAATAGAAATAGAGATATAATATGAAATTAGGAATTCTTTTAGTTAATCAAAAAATGAAATTAAAATTAGAAGTTAGGTATTTAGAAAAGACATTAGACGAATCTAATAAATCACTTTTTGATAAAATAAAAAGTATGTTTAAAAAAAATAGCTATTCTAAATTAAAAAAAGAATTGAAAGTGAAAAAAGATTACTTAGAATTTATTGATAAATATATGAAAGAAAACAAAGAAAAAATGGATATGATGATAGATAATGAGTGTGTATTAAAACTAACTAATAAAAATATTGATAAAGTAAAAGAAGAGTTAAAAAATATGTAAAAAAGTTTAAGATAATCTTAAACTTTTTCTATTATATGTTCAAAAGATACTTTTAACAATTTATTTATATGATCATCATCTAGTGAATAAAAAACGGTTTTTCCTTCTTTTCTTAATTTAACTAATTTAGCATTCTTTAAAGATTTTAATTGATGAGATATAGCTGATATAGTCATATTTAAAAGATGGGATAATTCACTAACACATAATTCACTTTGCTCTAAAGCCATTAATATTTGGAGTCTTGTACTATCTCCCAATATTTTAAAAAAATCAGATAAATCAGTTATAGTATTATAATTAGGCATATTTTTTCTAACTTTTTCTATATTTTTGCTTTCTTTCAAAACAATCATCTCCAACTAGTTCAATTATACAATAAATAAATTAAAATAACAAATTTGACTTTATTATTAGTATGTGGTAATATATACGCTAATTTGAGGGGGATTTTTATGAACGGTAATTATATTGATGTAAGTGATGAGTATATGATTAAAGTAATCAAACAATTTGAAAGCGCAACTGACGAAAAAGTTGAAAATATTCATTTTGATGTTTATTTGAAAACACTTTCAGAATGGGTAAAATTAAGACAAAAAGCAGCAAAACTTTATAAACTTTTATTATTAGATATGAAAGCTGAATATGAAAATGGCGATGCTGTCGAAATAGGCAAAGGAAGATATGACACTATAGTTTCTTCTGATATGTCAACTGCTATGATTACACCATATACAAAATCACTTGATGGTGGTAGAATAATAATACCAGAAGAATTTAAAGTTCTAGAAAATGGTGTTATTCTTACGGATTGTCCTTTTTCATTTACTACTTATATGACACAAAACCCATATTTAAATACAGATATAGAAAACTTTGAATACATTAATGGTAATTTAATATTTGGTGTATATGGAAGTAAATATGATAAAGATAAATCATCCAAAATAGAATTGTTATATAATTTAAATAAAAGATTAGAAAATAATTGTACAATAGATGGTGGAATTATTGAAGACAAATATTGTTATGCTTTAGTAAAACAAACACCATCAAGAATAGGAAGGAGATAAATATGAAGAAGTTAATCGCATATATAGTAGGTATTAGTGTTGTTGTAGGGGGTTACGCTTTATATAAACAAAATAAAAATAGTTATAAAGTTGCTACAATGCCTAAAACACAAGGATTAACAATAAAATCTATAACTTTAGAGCCTACAAAAACACCAGAATCTACTTATCAACCTACTTATATTATTCATCATACAGATGGTACTATTGAATTTAAAGCAGATATAAATTATTTAAATGAATTAAATCCAAGTACTACACCTGAAACGGTAATAGTTACACATTATGAAGATGGTAGTATTAATTTCAAGAAAAAATAGTTCTTTTGCGAACTATTTTATTTTATAATAAACATCTATTACACTATCTATTTCATTATTTTTATAGTATGGTTTTAAATGTAAATGAAAGTGTTTTACTTCTTGAATATCACCATTGTTTTGGACAAGTGTAAGACCATCTATATTTAGTTTTTCTTCAAGAACATTTTTTAGTTTTTTAGTAACTTTAAAAATATGATTAAAAGTTTCACTGTCCATATCATTAATATCTTTAATATGTCTTTTAGGAACAATTAAAGTATGACCATTAGAATCAGGATTAACATCTAAAAAACATTTAACAATATCATCTTCATAAATAGTATAACTAGGTATTTCATTATTAATTATTTTACAAAAAATACAGTCCATAATTACCTTCTTTCTAAAACAATTATATAACAAAACTAAGGATATTAAAATAGAAAAAGAGATGTTTTTTCATCTCTATACATTGAATATCTGCGAATATTCATTTTATTATGATTAATTTATATATTTTTTAGACAAATTGGTAATAATTTGGTAAAATATCTATTGGAGATGATTATATGCACATATTAAATATAGATAATCTAAAAGTAAGTATAGATAATAAAATAATATTAGATGGTTTTTCTTTAACAATTAAAAGTGGAGAAATTCATGCTTTAATGGGTCCTAATGGAACTGGAAAGTCTACTTTGTCTAAAGTCATTATGGGTGATGATAATTATGAAATACTAGAAGGAAAAATATTTTTTGATGGTAAATTGATTAATGATTTAACAGTAGATGAAAGAGCAAGGTTAGGAATATTTTTAGGAATGCAGATGCCTCTTGAAATAGAGGGAGTTACTAATGCTGATTTCTTAAGAAATGCATTACATGCTAAAGAAAAAGATAATTTTAAATTAATAGATTTTATCAAAAAATTAGATAAAACGGTTGAAAAATTAAATATGGATAAAAAAATGATTCATAGAGGAATAAATAATGGTTTTTCTGGTGGTGAAAGAAAGAAAAATGAAATTCTTCAAATGTTTATGTTAGAACCTAACTTTATAATGCTTGATGAAATAGATTCAGGTCTTGATGTAGATAGTTTAAGAACTATAGGTAGTTTAGTTACAGAATATTATAATAACTATAAGCCAGCAATTATGTTAATAACCCATTATAAAAGACTACTTGATTATATAAAACCAACTCATGTTCATGTTTTAATGAATGGTAAAATAATAAAAAGTGGTGGTAGTGAATTAGTATCATATATAGAAAAAAATGGTTACAAATTTGATTCTAATAGTACGCTTGAAGTGAGTGAGTATTAATTTTATGAATACAATAGAAATAGTTAATGACAAGATAATAAACAATATAGATGATACTATTAATGTCAGTTTAGAAGAAAAAACAGTCTTTTTTGATGTAAAAACTATTAAAATAAATATATTAAAAGATACTAATTTATTTATAAAAATAAATAATGACGAATTAAAAAAAATGAATATAATTTTTAATGTAAAAGAAAACGTAAATTTTAATTTACTAGAAATAAATAACTCAATAGTCAAAACACAGTATATATTTGATTTAGAAACAAATAGTACAACTTTTGTTTTTAAATTTAATGACATTATTGAAGGAAAAGAAAGAACTATAATCAATTTAAAAGGAACAAATGCTAAAATCGATTATAACTTTAAAACAATAAGTAAAACTAATGAAGAATATGATTATATAATAAATCATAAATCAAATAATACTGAAAGTAATGTAAATGTTAATGGTGTTAATATACTAGATGGCACATTAAGTTTTAATATAACTGGCGATGTCCCTAAAGGAATATTAGACTGTGTAGTTAATGAAAACTCAAGAATCATTAATTTTAATGATAATACTTGTGTGATAAAACCTAATTTATTAATTGAAGAATATAGTGTAAGTGCTAATCACTCAGCTTTAATTGGAAGCTTTAATCAAGATGAGTTATTTTATCTTCAAAGTAGGGGTATACCTAAAGCTTTAGCTCTTAACTTGTTAGTAAAAGGCTTTTTAACAAGTAATATTTCTATGTTTTCTTCATATAAAGAAGAGATAGAAAAAATAATTAATAAGTATTGGAGGTGAGTTATGAATAGAGAAGACTTTCCAATTTTAAAAAAAGACATAATATATTTTGATAATGGTGCGACAACATTAAAACCACTTGTTTTATCAAAAGCAGTAAATGAATATTATAATGAATATTCAGCTAATGCTCATAGAGGAGACTATGATATTAGTGTTTTAGTAGATAATAAATATGAAAATACAAGAAATTTAGTAAAAGAATTTATAAATGCTAAAAAAAGTGCGGAAATTATTTTTACAAGTGGTGCTACAGATTCTTTAAATAAAATAATATTTGGATATTTTAAAAATTATCTAAAAGAAAATGATGAAGTTTTGATTACTAAAAGTGAACATGCCTCTAATGTCCTTCCTTGGTTTGAATTAGAAGATAATATAAATATAAAAGTAAAATATATTGAATTAACTAAAGATTTAAAAGTTACTTTAGAAAATGTAAAAAAGGCAGTAAATGAACATACAAAAGTTATAAGTATTGCTCATGTTACTAATGTTGTAGGTGATATTAGGCCTATTAAAAAAATAATAGAATTTGCTCATAAAAATGGTATTTTGGTTTTAATAGATGGAGCACAAAGCGTACCACATATTAAAGTTGACGTACAAGGCTATGATATTGATTTTCTTGTTTTCTCAGCCCATAAAATGTGTGGACCTACAGGTGTTGGCGTTATTTACGGAAAAGAAAAATTATTAAACAAAATGAAACCGATAATATTTGGTGGTGGCATGAATAGTTCTTTTGAATCAGATCATAGCCGTGTTTATAATGAAATACCACATAAATTTGAAGCAGGAACACCTAATATTGCTGGTGTTATAGCTTTTGGTGAAATAGTCAAATATTTAAATAAAATAGGTATTAATAATATTCATAAACATGAAGTAGAACTAAAAAAATATGCATTAGAAAAATTAAAATCAGTAAAAGATATAATTATATATAATGAAACATCTGAAAGTGGTATTATTGCTATTAACATAAAAGATATTTTTGCTCAAGATTTAGCTATTTATTTAAATAAATACAATATTTGTGTTAGAGCTGGAAATCATTGTGCTAAAATCTTAAAAGATGATTTAAAAATAAAAAATACTTGTCGAATTAGTTTTTATTTTTATAATACTTTTGAAGAAATCGATAAACTAGTTGAAGCTTTAAAAAATCCTAATATAAAAAATGAAATAATATAGGTGATATATGAATTTAGTTAGAAAATATGACGAAATAATTAGGTATATAATTGCAGGTATATTAACTACTATTGTTAGTATTGCATCTTATAACTTATTAAGAAACATCAATATTGATTATAAAATATGTACTATATTATCTTGGATATTAGCTGTTATTTTTGCCTATTTTATTAACAAGTTATTTGTTTTTAAAAGTCAAAAAAATAATATAAAAGAATTTATTAACTTTATTTTAGCTAGACTTTTATCACTTTTCATTGAATTTATATTTATGATGATTATGGTTGATTTTATAAATATTAATGACAGAATAGCTAAATTAATTGTTCAGTTTGTTGTACTAGTACTTAACTATGTTTTTAGTAAATTTTTCGTATTTAAAAAGATTTAAAAATTAAATCTTTTTAATTTGCATTTTTTTTAATAATATTATAAAATAATATCCGTTTTAGGGGGAAGGGTATGTATAATATTAGTGAAAAAGAAATAAAACGTTTAAGAAATCAATTTATTCCGGGATTTTTTAAGCTAAAAATATTTAATAAATTAGGAATAGAAAATATTTTATATAATTATGAAGATATGACAGAAGTTTTTAAGTTACCAAGTAAAAAATATTTACTAGACCTTATATTACTTTATCTTGAAGAGAAAGTAGCAAGCTTTTTTAAAACGTTTACTATAAAAGATGATTCTGATATTGAATTTTTGAGAAAAATGTTAATGTTTAATTTTGATTTAAGAGATTTAATAATTTCAAACGTTAGTACAAATGTTATTAATGAATTAATATTAAAAAATGTTACATTTGTATCTAATTTATATGATATACGTAAAAACGACATAAATTCATTATTAGATATTTCTATTAAAAGTAATACATATAAGCAATATATAAAGCCTTTATCAGTACCAGAAGAGATGCTAGGATATATTATTAGTAGATTAGATATTGAAACTTTAATAAAAGAAATGGCTGATAGTTTTAATTATACTCTTATTAATTGTATAAAAAAATATAGAAGTGAAGATATATCTAACTATGTTTTAAAAAACACAAACAATGTTAGTGAATTAAAAGAATTGTTAAAATTAGATTTACCTGATTCTACATGTAAAATATTATTTGAAAAGTATCCACTTAATAATGATATTATTTCTTTTATTTATTTAGAAGGCAACATTAATTTAAGAAAGTTTATTTTTTCTGAGTATAAAGATAAAATTGACAAGTGGGAAGATTATTTAATAGAAAATGATTCATATTTAGAGATTTTAAATAACAGTTCAGAAGAAATAATAGAAAACGTGATAAAAAAACTAAGTTTCGAACAAATTGAAAATTTATTAAAAACCGGAAAATATACTTGGTTTTACGCTTTTAGAAAAATATTATTTCAGATTAGAGAAGATGAAATTGTAGAAATATTAGTTGAACAAATATCCAATAATCCTCTTAGTTTATCGGATTTTTTATCAAGCGCTATTACAGATAAGATATTTAATAGAGTTTTTGAAAGAGTTAATATAGATGAAGCATTTATAAAAGAAATTTTAGAAAGTAAAAAAGAAACATTAATAGAATTTATTTACAAAAAGTATAAAAGTGAAGTATTAAGAATAATTAATGAAGAAAAAGGTAATAGACAACAATATATAAATAAGTATTTAAGAGAATATAGTTATCCTTTAATTTTACAAGAAGAATTATTAAAAGACTTAGCAAATGAAGAAATTATTTATATCTTAGAAAGTACTATTTTTTCAAAAGATTTAAAAAATTCTTTATATAAATTGTATAAAAATACAATTATTAGGGAATATCAAAAATTATTAGTTAGTGATTTAAATAGAGCAAAAAACCTATTTATAAAATGCTCATCAACTGACTTTAGAGAGTATTTAATAGAAAATTTAGACTTTAATAATTTATGGTTACTTTTACAAGAATTAAGTTATATTGAAACTGAAACACTTTATAAAAGATTTCCTAAAGAAATAATTTACAATTTAGAAAAAGACTATAGAAAAAGTCCTATTGATTTTGTAAGAGAAGTATTTTATAATCCATCTGATGTGATTAATGATGTTGCACTAGATATAATAAGCTATGATGATGTTATTTTAACTTTAAAAAATGGTGTTATTTTAAATGGATGTATTTATAGTAATAAAAAAACTCAAAAATTATTAAATAATTCAGTAAAAAATAAAGCTAAAGAAATCAAAAAAATGACTTATAGTGAGTGTTTGCTTTTCTTAAAGGGTTTAAGAAAAAATTTTGATAATTTATTTATTGTTTTCCTTGAAAATATTGAATTAGATGATGGGTTTTTACATAAATTATTTATTGAAAGAGGCTTATCAGACAAGCAAAAATCTATATTATTCAAGATGAAAAGAAATGATATTTTTAGAATTGTTAAAGATAATTTAGATAATAAGAAAATAGATCCAGCTGAATATCTTCAAAAGGGAACTCCGGAAGAAATATTAAATTTAGTTTTACCTAAAATAGATAAAGATAGACTTTCAAAATTAGTAAATGATCCTAACTTTGTTAATCGTAGAAGTGTTGGCGAAAATTTTGCTTTAAAATTAATTGTTAATACATATACCAATAAAGACAACCAAGCTATGGTATTAGAACTTGTTAAATGTTATCTTAATAACCATTTTGAACTAGTTAAAAATTTTGAAAAAATACAAGCTTTTTTAAAACTTAACAATATTGATATACCTAGATTTTGGCAATATTCATTAAATTTGAATTATAATTATGTTCCAGATATTGTTAAAATATATGAAAATGACATAGAAGAATTTTTAAATATAAAAAATATATTATTTTCTTATATATATGATAAGAATAGTAAGTATTCTTATAAAGATTTTTTAGATTTTGTTAAGAATTATTTAAGATATAAAGATTTATGTAAGTCACTTGCTTTAGAAGAATTAGAATTCATAAATTTTGATAAAATTAAATTATTGTTTAAACAAAACAAAACAATTTCCGGAATAAATAGTTATGAAGATTGTGATAATATAATTAGTACAATAAAAGATGATTATTTAATTAGAATGAAAAATTGTACTAAACTAGAAGATTATAAAGACCTAATATTACAAATATCTTTTAATTGCGATACTACCGGTGCTTTAGGAATGCTATCTAATTATGGTGGCGTTTGTGAATTGTTGCAATTAAAATTTTACAATTTGCATAATCCAGAAGTATTAAAGAAAATAGATGAAGTTATTAATTATACAGAATTGATAGAAGATATAGTTAACTGTGAAGATATAAATGTTTTAGCTCAAATGCTTGATGACACTATCATTAACTTAAATTCTATTTTAACTGATTTTAATTTCAAAAATTATGAGGAATTAATGCGTGAATTATATGCAATTGAAATGGATTATAATTTATCTAAAATAGGATACAACGTTTTAGAAAACAAAGTAAAATTAGAAGATGAATCTAAAAAATATGGTGTTGATGTATATGATTTTAGAGATAAACAGTATACACTACTTGCTCATGTAATAAGTAGTTCAGAAAATATTGATAATTTAGTAAATGGTGTGGCAAGTGGTAAACAAAACTTCATTTCTTTATCAGCGATAAGTCATAGAATGCAAGCATATTATTATGATGCTTGTAACACTATTTTTGGATTTGATGAAATGCCTTATGATAATTTTATTTGTAGTTCTAATGATAACATGGGAACTAATGGTGGCATTGTAAAAAATTCTGTAGAAGTAGCTCCACTTATAAGAAGTCAAAGAGGAGTACTTGAAATAAGTGATGCTCATGGTAATTCTGAAATACTATCTTTACGTGAAGGAATGAAACCTAAATATATAATTTGTCCAGGAAGAGAACCATCAGACGAAGAAATTAAAATAGCATTAAAATATAATTTGAAAATTATTTTAACACAGCCGGTTAACAAAGCAATTCCTTCACCTATTAATGTGAGAGAAGAAGTTGAGTTAAAACCAGCTGTAAGTAAAGAATATCTAATTGAATTCAGAAATAGAGTAATTAGTGTCAAAAACAAAGATAAGATTGCTGTTTTAACAGATGCTCATGGATTATTTGAACCAACTTTAACTGCTCTTGAGGATATTAGAAAAAAAGGTATAACAAAAATTTATTCATTAGGAGATAATATTGGGACAGGCTCTAATCCAAGTGAAGTAATTGATTTATTAAATCACTATGGAGTAAAAAGCGTTAAAGGTAACCATGAGTTATATTTAATAAATGGTGTTGATGCTTATCAAAAACATTTAATAGAAACAGGTGCTTATCCAGAAGAAGCAGCTAATACTAAATGGACTTTAGACAATTTAAGTCAAGACCAAATTGAAATAATTTCTAATTATGATGATTACATTGAGTTAAATATAGGAGGTAAAAAAGTTTTATTATGTCATTATTTATATGACTATAATAATGGTAATTTATTGTATGATATTTCTAAGTATGATTTAATTATTCAAGGACATAAACATTTTGCTAATATCAATGATAAAATTATTACTTTAAAAGCTATAGGAATCGGAAACTCTAAAAGTAATGATAAAGGTAAAGCTACTTATATGATTATTAATGAAGATTTATCATATGAATTTGTTAATGTACCTTATGCTTATAAAAATACAATTAATGATGCTAATGTTTCTGATAATAACTGTAGTCAAAAAATTATGAAATGGATTGGTAAATAGATAAGATTTTGATATATTTTATATTAAAATCTTTTTTCATAACATTAACTTTTTTTATAACTAAATCAATTGAAAAAAAGTAAATATTAATATATAATTAGAAGAGGTGATACTATGTCAAAAAAGAATATAATAATTATTTCTTTAATAGTTTTAAGTTTAATCACTATTTTTATAGCAATTAAGCCTAAAAAAGAAACAAAACCTATAGAACCCAAAGTAGATAAAGATTCTTTTGAAATAAAATCTATCTCCTTTGTAGATAATGTGATTACATTAAAAAAAGATGAAGAATATGAATTAACTTTAGATATAAATCCCATAAATTATGAAGAAAAAATAGAGTATATAGTAAGTGATGAATCAGTAATAACTTTAATAGGCAATAAAATAAAAGCCTTGAAAGAAGGAACATCTACAGTTACTGTCGTAACTGAAAAAGGTTTAACAGCTGATGTAGAAGTAGTTGTTGAAAATAAAGATGTCGCTATAATTGACAAAAAAATAGAAGCTGAAAGTTTAAAAATTAAAGATAGTACTTTAAATTTATATTCAGGAAAATCATATCAAATTAACTATGACATATATCCAGAAAATTATACTGAAAAAAGTATCTATTGGGAAACGACTGATGCAAGAGTAGCGACCGTAACAGATAGTGGTAATGTTTTTGCTAGAATGGTTGGAAGTGCTACATTAACCGCATTTGTAAATGGTAAAGAATCAGATAAAATTATAGTAAATGTTAAAAATAGAAACATTGATTTGTCAGAAATAAATGTATACCCTAAATCAATAGATATGGATATATCTGAATCATATAAGCTAAATATAGAATATATTCCTAGTAATGCTTCAGATAAGACAACAAAATACTATAGTTCAAATAGTGAAGTAGCCTATATTTCAAGAGAAGGAATTATAACAGCTTTAAAATCAGGAACGTCTATAATAACAATTACGTCAAATGGTAAAAGCACCACAATGACAGTTAATGTTAAGAAAAAAGACGAAAGTACACCTTCTATACCAGTAAATTATATTAGTTTAAGTGTTACTTCGCTTACTTTAAACGTTCTTGAAGAACAAACAGTAACTGCTACTATTAATCCAAGTAACGCTAGTAATAAAAATCTATCATGGAGTTCTTCTAACAATAATGTAGTATCTGTTAATAACGGTAAAATTAAAGCTTTAAAAGAAGGAACAGCTACTATAACTGTAACATCATCAAACAATAAAAAAGCAACGCTAAAAGTAGAAGTTAAAGCTCTTTTAAAAGATAATAGCCCTAAGGAAATATATATAAATTTAACATCATTAAAATTAAAACCAAAAGAAACAAAACAACTAAAAACAACAATTTTACCTTTATCAGCACCCCAAGAAGTTACTTGGGTCGCAAGTTCTGACTGTGTTACAGTATCAAATACAGGATTAGTTAAAGCAAATAAAACAGGTAAAGCGACAGTATCAGCAATAACAAAAAATGGATTAGTTGCTAAAATAGAAGTAACAGTTGGATATCCAGATATAACAGAAGAAACAAGAGCTAAAGAATATGGCCTTAATAAAACAATGTCAGATAGTGAAATAAGACAGATTAATGATCACTTAAATTCATATATGGAAGAAGCTGCCCTTAAAGCAAATGGAATAAGTAGCAATAGAGCAAGAACATTAGCGGCGGCATACTTCCTAACATATAATCCATACTATAGAGTTAGATATCTAGGTAATACTATGGATTATGTTATTAAAGGTTGGAACAAAGTTTGGAGTACATCTAATGGTGGTAGTAGACCAACAGGAGGTCTTGATTGTTACTCATTCTTATCATGGGCAATATATCAAGGAACTGGAAAATTAGTTAAAATAAATTATAAATCAGGTAAACCAATAAGATATAGTAGTGAAGGAACATTAGCAGTAAACGATATAGTGTATTATGCTAAGCCAGGTGACGTGCTTGTAAGAACTGCTGGCGCAACTCATTATGCTATGGTATATAGTGTAAATAAAGATGGAACACTTACAATAATTCATTCAGCTGGTAGTAGTGCTTCTTTAACAATGACAACATATCCAAGAAATACACATGTAAAATTTAATATACTTTTTTCAATGGAAGAAACATATGGAGATTAAACAGTTGGTAATTGCTAACTGTTTTAAAGAATAAGAGGTGACAAAGTGATAAAAGAAAATAGAAAATATATTATTATAGCTAGTATTTTCATAGTAATAGCAGTAGTTTTAATTATTATCTTAATTCCTAAAAAAGAAAAAGAAGTAGATAATCCAGTAGAAGAGGTAACTATTTCTTTCGTAGATGAGTATGTTTCATTAATAGTTGGTGAAGAATATGAATTAGAAATAGAATGCACAAGTCAAAATAAAGAAAATATTTTGTTTTCATCAACTAATCCTGATATTGTTTCAGTAGATGATAAAGGAATTATAAAAGCCTTAAAAGAAGGAGAAAGTATAGTAAGTGCTACTTTAGATAATTCAAAAGCAGAAATAAAAGTAACATCAGAAATAGTAAATGTAGATGAAGAAATCCCTTATATAGAAGTAGAAGAAATAAAAATATTAGATAATCAAATTAATTTAAAATCTGGAAAAACATATACAATAACAACAAAAGTACTGCCAGAAAATGCTACAAATCCCAAAGTGATTTGGGAAACAAATGATACTAGAGTAGCTACTGTAACTGATGATGGCTTAGTAATGGCAAGAACTAGTGGTACTACTACACTAACAGCGTACTCTTTAAATGGTAAAAGTGCTAGTATTGAAGTAAATGTTGAAAGCCCAACCATAAGTCTTTCTAGTATTTTATTTAGTCCTAATTCTTTATCGTTAGAAAAAGGAGATACTTATCAAACAAGAATATCATTTATTCCAGCAAACGCTAATATTGGCAAAGTAACTTATAGTAGTACTAATTCAAGTATTGTTAGAGTTTCTAATTCAGGCTTAATAGAAGCAGTTGCTGCTGGAAGTGCTACAATTACTGCTTCAGTAAATGGAAAAAGCGCTAGTATTGAAGTTACAGTAATAGCTAAAAATACTTTAGTTGATGTATATAGTGTAAAGTTAAATAAAGATAATTTAAAATTAAAGAAAGGTGAAACTGATAAATTAATCGCGACAATTATGCCTAATAATGCTACTAATAAAAATCTTATTTGGAGTAGTTCAAATACTAGTGTAGTAACAGTTAATAATAATGGAGAAATTAAAGCAATTTCTAAAGGCAAAGCTGTAATAACAGCAACTTCAACTAATGATAAAAAAGCTTTTGTAAATATTGAAGTTATTGAAGATAGTACTTCTTCTTCAACTCCTAAGCCTACAGAATTAGTATTAAGTATAAGTTCAGTAAAGTTAAAAGATAAAGAGACTAAACAAGTAACAGCTTTAGTTTTACCAATGACAGCTAGTCAAGAAGTCGAATGGGTAAGTGGTTCACCTGCTATTGCGACAGTATCATCAAGTGGAATAATTACTGGTATAAAAAGTGGTACTACGACAATTTCAGCAATAACAAAAAATGGACTAGTTGCTAAAGTTAATGTTACTGTAGTTGCTCATGAACAGTATACTGATAAGAATAATAATCTTTGTTTAACACCATATACTTGTTTTAAGCAAGGTAGTTATGGAGGAAGTTTCTGCTCTACAGCAAATTGTGGCCCAATAGCGACATCAGGCTGTTCAGTAACGTCATGGGCTACCATTTTATCAATGTTTGTAACAGATGCTAATGGCGATGTTTATGATCCTTTACGACTTACTAATGAGATAGTTTATGGTCAAAAATTGTGTAGCAGATATTGTTCTGGAGATACAGCAGCTAGAAAAGTTTTCACTTATTTTGGTTTAAAAACTAGTGAAACTTATAAAACCAAAAATGCTTCAGATAGAATGAAGATGATTGAACACTTAAAGGAAGGTAATCCAGTTTTAATAAGAGTAGGAGCAGGCTGTTATACTAAAACAGGTCATATTATGGCAATATTAGCTATTAATGAAAATAATGAAGTGTGGTTATATGACCCTGCTAAAAATAGACCAGGTCGTAATACATGGGTTAGTTTAAGTGAAATAGTTTCATGTAGTGGTTCAAGTTCTTGGTTTATGTTAGTTGGACCTAAAATTTAATTATATGGATACAGTTTTAAAACTGTATCTTTTTAGTTTACAAATTTAGCTATGAATTATAGATTTTTTAAGAATATGTGTAGTTGATTTTAATCAATGAATATGAATAAATATCTCTTGAAAAAAGATGGAACTAATGATACAATATATAAAGATAGAAAGTAGGGTTTTTATGAGTCAGTTTGAAAAACTAATGTCACTTATAGAATTAGAAAAAGAAAAAGTCGAAAAAGAAATCAAAATAGCACAAGAAAGTGAAGCCAAAAAAATAATTGTATCTAAAGTACTTGAAGATTGTAGTGATGAAGCAGACTTGATTAATATAGACTTTAATTTATTCTCTAGTTTTGATGACTACAAGAAAAAAGAAATGAAAAGTACTATATCTAAAGCAAGATTTTTATTTGAAGAATGTGCTGGACTAGACTTAACAAATCAACCTCAATATAGAGGTGTAATGAGTGAGTTAAGAGAAATATATGACTTTTTAACTTTGATAAGAGATTCTAAATCTGTAGATAAACTAGCCTTAGAAGAAAGAAGAGATTTACTTCAAGAACTTTTAGCTTCTATGGATAAAAATGGTTTTATTAAATATTTTAATAATTTTGATTTATTAGAAGAAATACTTGAAACTATAGGTTTTTCAGAAGAAGGAAAATATACAATACTAACTGGCTTGTTAAAAAGTAACTTAATATTATTTAAAGATTTGGAAGTAGATTACAAAGAAGAGCTTCCTAAAGAAATTATAAAGTCTGAACCAATTGCAAAACCTGAACCTATAGTACAAAATGAACCAGAAGAATTAAAACATGAAGATTTAGGCGAATTTCAAATAGGACTTGAAGGAACATTAAGTAAAGTAGATTTTTCTAAAATATTCACGCCTAATCAATTGGAAATATATTATGAAGTCAAAGAAATAATTGATGAAAATATAGAAGACATAAGAAAAACTGAAATAAGAGATAATGGAATACATGGTTATGATAACTTGTATAAGCAATGTGGTATAAAAGATATACCTATAGAATTTGCAAAAAAAGTATTATTGAAAAACATGTATAAAACCATAAAAGAAATAGAAGAAGCTTTAAAAACCTTAAACTATACTTACGATGATGGCGTTGTAGAAGAACTTCAAATGAATATCGAAGTTTTAAAGGAATACTTTAAAGAATACAGAGATAATATTTTAGCTTTAGAAGGTAAAAATTTAGATAATGATTCTTACAAAGAATTAATATTTTTAAATAATGTAGAAAAAGAATTTAAAGCAAATGGTTTAAAAGAAAAAGTGTTTCGTCATCAAATAATTTCAGCCTTAAGTGAATTAAGAAAAGGAAACTTTAGAAACGTTTCACCATCATATATTAATGGCATTCATGCATATGCTAAGAAAAAAGGTGGAAGCGGTGGTCTAGGCGGATCTAGAGTGGTTTATACGCCTTTAGCAAACGATATGATTTTAGTAATGCATGTCTCATCAAGACAAGCAAATTATGGTGATCAAGCTAAAAACATCTATGAAAATAATAAAGAACTTATTGGAAATTTAATTTCGTTAAGTAAAGATCCAAATAGAAGAAGAGAAATATTAGGTTATAATAAGGATTTTAGAGAAGAAATTTATAGTCTTATAGATGAAAAAAATAAAAATATTAGTATGGACGGTGTTGAAAAATGATAGATTTATTAAAAAATTTAATTGAAGATTATTTAAATAGTCTACCAGAACCAGAAGAAATGGATAAAATAGAAAAAGTTTCAGCTTTAAGACATAATATAGGTAATATAACAGAAATAGAATTAGATGAACACTTAATTAAATTCATTTACGAAAAAGATGATGTAACTGCTGTTTTAAGAAATTTACTTTTTATTCAAAAAATAATGTATGCTGAAAAAAAAGGAATTCATTTTGATTTAGAAGCAGAGCAAAAAAGATTTTTATCAGATTTTGTTGAACTTGCTGATATAAAAAAGCAAAAAGAAACTGATAGAATTAAAAAATATAAAAATCCTTATAGTAAAATATTAACTAAAATAGATAATGAAGAATTAATAACAGAAATAGATTTAATCACTAAAATTTTATCAGATAAAGATGTTCCCTATGAAACAAGAAACGAAATTATTATGAGTTTACTAAAGTATAATGATAAGAATAAAGAAACACCAAAAATTGAAATAAAGAAAGAAGTAAAATTAAGTGAAGAAGAATTATCACAACTTTTAAGTAAATATTCTTATGATATTAATCAAATAAAAGAAAATAATATTAAAGTAATATTAAATGAAGGTAACTATGATAATATAAAGCAAACACTTGAAAAATTAAGAAGTTGTTCTTTTAATTTTGTAAGAGAACAAAGTGATTTGTTTACAATAATCTTGGTATATTCAAATGCTGATGTGTTAACTAATATTGAAAAGATAGCTATGGAGGAAGGTTTTCCTATAAGACTTTTAGAAACTTTAAAGAATGTATTTGTTCCTAAAAGGACTAGTAGAGTTATTAGTACTGATTATAAAAAACTTATCGTTGCTAGTGGATATGAAAATTTCCTTGAAATTGTAGATATTCTAAAAAGGAAAAAAGTGGATGTAAAAGAAGCATTAAAAAATGCTCAAACATTATTCAGAATGTCACCAACTAGAATTAAAGATAATATTAAAGCTTTTGAATTATATGGATTAAGAAAAAAAGATGACATTGGCTTATCTACTCATAGTTGGATGACAGCTCCTGATTTAATGGGAGTATGTGATAAATTTATAGAACTTGGTATGTATGAATATATAGAAAGATATCATTCAAAGCTAACTTTGTCACCTGATAATTTATGCTTCTATAGAATTTATTATTGTCAAACAAATCATATACCATATTATCACCATACCGAAAATTCGTCATTCCTAAGAAAAGACGTATATGGTGTTGGCAGCGATTTTATAAACATTCATAATTTAAAAGAAGCTAAAAATGTATGTAAGACATTTGATATTAGTAAAAGACCATATATTGATAGTATTTTAACAGAAAGTAAGAACAATACTTTATCTGAAATTGTATTCCAGAATAAAGTCTTAGCACAACTAGAAAAATATAAAAAGAATAATTATGTATATGATTTTGATGGAAGACTTATTTCTAGACTTAAAGTTTTAAGATTAGCAGAAACTATTTTGAAAAATGGCATAAATATTGATCAAGATATATTACTTTATATAATGACTTATGATTCAATTATAACTGAAGAAGAAATAAATAAAATTCGTCAAATTATTGATACATTTAATTATGGGAAGGAGCTTAAATAATGGAATTTCTATTACCTTTTGGAATAACTAAGGAAACAATAGCTCAAGTAATTAAAAATAATGATGAAACATTTATTGAAAATTTGATATGTGATCAAGAAATGGTTATAAATAATTTAAATTATTTTAAAGAAATTGGTATTAAAAGAATAAATGACTTATTAATTGAAAGAACTGATTTATTTTTGGTACCAACTGAAATTTTAAAAGAAAAACTTGATAAGTTTAATTTAAATGTTTTAAGTGAATTGGTTAATGAAGATTTTTGCAATTTAGAATTAATTGATATGTATTAAACGAGTATTAGCTCGTTTTTTATAACTATTTTACATAAAATATACATAAATTTATAATTTGTCCTTGAATTTATAGTAAACAGTATTATATAATAATTGTTGTAGCATGATGTAATAATAAAAAAGACTTGAAGTATGTTTTCAAGTCTTAAATTTGATAAATTAATCGTCAATTTGCTTTTCATCAAATAGTGAAGAGTTATAAAAGTCGATCAAACTTATTTTAAATGTCTTACATATTTTGTAAATTACGTAAGAACTTGGATTGTTAACTTTATTAGATATAAGTGCTCGCAAAGTTGAAGGAGCAATTGCTGACATTTCAGCTAATTTATTTGGAGTATAATCATATTGGTCACAAAGTTCTAGAATACGCTTACTAATAGCTTCTTTGAATAGCATTATCTCCATCTCCTTTACAATCTAAAATAATTTTAACAAAATTATCGCTTTAATATGCGCCGATATCGGTTGACTTTTGCTAATAGCTAATGGTATAATCATCATGTTATAAATATGATGATTATATATAGTAGAAAGTATACATTATATATCCAAAAGAGTAGAAAAGAGGGGATAGTGTGCCCAATATTTATTTAATGTGTGTAATGATAATTTTAGTTATAACCTGTATTCTCCTATTAATTATGTACTATAAGCATACAATCAAAATAGAATATTTAAAAAAACAAATAACTAAAAGTGAAAATGAAAAGAAAAATTTAACGAGAAATTTTGAGATACTTAGATGGAATTATCAAGTTAATAAACTAGCATTAGAGAAAAATAGTAAATATAAGCCAAATAAAAAAATAAGGGCTTTAATTGCTGATTATTATGAAACATCAGCTGTCGTTACTAATGAAGTTTTAACCAGCATGGGAATTGAGACAGAGTTTGTAACTAATGGTGAAGACTTGTTAATGAAGATAAATGAACAAAATGATTATGATATTATATTCACTAGTAATGTATTAAGTGGTAAATTAGATGGTGTTCAAGTATTAGGTAAGTTAAGAAAAATTGAAAGATTTAATATACCAGTTATTATATTAACCACT